>JAUUNJ010000343.1 GCA_030844625.1 Roseburia sp.
ACTGTCGTCCTCGACAATTAAAATCTGCTTCATATCCTCACTTCCTTTTCTTTTTTAGTTTTTTATAAATAATTCCTGGAAAAATAATGCTGCACAATAATAAAAATACCATCAACGCAATCATTTCTTTTACCGGATAGCGGAAAGCGAAATAGGAAATCTGCATTTTCATATACCACTGCATGATACCAATCCCTAAATTTCCAAAACTCATAAGCAATCCACATAACAGTAACCAATAGAAAAGACCCTCTGTTACAAACATTCGATATTCTTGTTTTTTTGTCATCCCTACACGTTCCAGGATTTTACACTCCCATTGCCGAAGCATAATATCCGATATTCTTGTATTTGCGAAATTCATAATTCCTATAAATATTAAAATTTCACTAATACTCATAAGCAGCCATCTACTTGTCTGAATATAGTTCTGCTCCTTTAGCAAACGTTCTGATTTAGAATCTAAATAAAACAAGTTCAATTTATCAGCGTGTCCATATTTTGATTGAAATTCCATATTATAATTGCGAATCATCTGATTCAGTCTTTCTCGGATAACTGACTCCTGATTTTTGTCAACATTAAATTGTATTTCAAAAATTTGTGGTGTTAATTTTTCTACCAGCCAATCATATGTAGTCTCTGTTACCAATAGGATATTTATATTTTTACCATCCCAGCACAATTTCATCTCTGGAAAATCATCCTCTGTTATATCCAGATAACCACAATTTACTAATTTCTCAGGAACTAAACTGCTCATTTCCGTACCAACCGGAACCAGATCATAAAATTCCATCTCTGTTCCTATATAATCCTGCACTTCTCCTGCTATATAATCTGACATCCTATGATCATGTAGCACGATTGTTCCATGATTATTTTGAAACTGCTCCCAATTTACTAGCTTATCATTTTTCTGAATAAAGTCTTTTAGTTCTTCCTGCTCCCCGATACTGACTGTCTGAATTACCGTGGATATTTTATCTCCATCGATTAGAATCTTTATATTCTCCTTGCCATTTTTTCCGACGATCGGATAAAATCCTTTAATGTTTTCTACTGAATGAAGTTCGTTTCCTATGGTCGTTTCAATATCATTCATAAGGGACTTCGGAAAAAACTTCATATTCTTTGTGTCCGGTGATGATTCAATTAAATAATTGCAAGCTTCCTCTGTAATTCCTATTTGGAAGTCCGGCTCTTTACTATAATAATTCTGTAAATCCACTCCATTCACAATTACCGCAGAACATAATGCCAATTCGCACCCAAGCCATAATGACAAACTTGTTATCCCAAATGTTTTTTTATTCCGAAATAAATATTTCTTTGCAAGATAAATTTCAGGATGTTTTCCCCAATAGCGGAATTTCTTTATCTTCGGTTTCTTCCTGCTTTTATGATAAGTGACCGCCTCCGTATATTTCATACACTCCAACGGACTTAATTTCCTCATTTTTCTTTTCAGACATTCCACTGCCACTCCCAACGTGAAAATCACAAGAACAATCGCTAGAATAAGAAGTTTGGGTTGAAAGAAACCCATTCTTTCTAATTTCCATGTATTCTCTGCATACATTTTTTCTAATAACAATGGCATAATACCCCATATAAACATTCCTCCTAAAACTACTCCAGCGATACTTCCCGTAAGTCCTATTTTTAGCATCTCACGATTCATGACTTTAATATTCTGCTTTTGTTCCACACCAATTACTTGTAAAAGACCATAACGTTGTAAATCTTTTTCCAGCGAAATATTTAGGGTATTGTAAATAAACAAAAACATAGAAAGTAAAACCATAACCGAAAAAAAGACTGCAAATCCATAACTTCCCATCATTTCACTTATTGCCCGATATTCTGCTGGGTTCATACTTACAATTCTCTGTCCCTCATTCAACTTTATGTTATTTGTCAGCATATGTTCTATTTGCGAACCACTGGAATATTTCTTTGTATGATCTATTAAAATCCTACATGGCTCCCATTGAAGTCCGTTCTTCTCCATTGATTTCTCTGATAAAAAAGCCACAGAAGCACCGGAGGTTTGATTTTGATACTCTGTAAAATACCCAGAAAGTAAAAAGTTCTGCATACCGGTTCCACTGGTATTGAAAATATCATTCCAATAAAAATCCAGTTCAATTTCCATGCCCACTTCGGGATTCTTGATTCCAAGATATTGCAGAGTTTTCGTAGAAAGCATAATTTCATTTTCTTTTTCTGGATAAGTCCCTACCACATTTGTAAATGCAGGACGTATCATTTTTTCAAATCCGGTCACATCTGTAATGACGCAATCACAATATTTTATGGAATCATCTAATAATTTTCCTGCAAACTTTTCTTTCCCAATGCTTTCTATGCATGGTAGCTGTATAAGCTGTTGTGTCATATCCGCTGTACCATTTTCAATATAGGTCGATACAGCCATACCATCGGCTTTCATATTTTTCTGAATATCAATCTCCATCTTCCCATAGATTAAAGAGAACACACTAAAAATCACGCCTACAGTAATTGTAATTACGATAAACAGTAGACGATTTCTGTTTTGATTCTTTTTCCTGGAAGCATCCATAAGCACTCTTTCAGCCGACTGATTACAATCGTAATTCTCCATCCTATACAACCCTCCCATCTTTCATCTGAATAATCCGATCTGCCATAGCTGCTATTCTTTCATCATGTGTAACGATAATCATTGTCTGGCTATATTTTTTACACATCTTTTTCAAAAATTTCATAACGGATATACTGGTTGTAGAATCTAAATTTCCTGTCAACTCGTCTCCCAAAAGTATGGTAGGATGTGTATAAATAGCTCTGGCGATTGCGACCCGCTGCTGTTGTCCACCAGATAAAGTCATAGGATTTTGTAATAGTTTTTCCTCAATTTCCAGTTCTTCAGCTATCCGCATTACTTCTTTTTTACTGATATTTCTTTCCATAAGTTTGGCAGGTAAAACTATATTTTCAAATACATTCATCTCTGGGATTAAATTAAAATTTTGAAAAATAAACCCAATATGCCATCTTCTGAAGGAACTCCTTTCCTCCATAGATAACTGTGTAATATCTACATCATTGATATAGACACATCCGTGTGTGGGATTTTCCAAACCACCTAGTAAATTGAGCAACGTGGTCTTTCCGCAACCTGAACTTCCCATAATAGCTACAAATTCATTTTCTTCAACTGTGAAAGATACATCATCAACTGCTCTTAAATAGTGTTCTCCATTAGAATATTCTTTTGTTAAAGATACTGTCTTTACTGCTGCCATATCAATCCCCCCTTATCTTTTTCAGATAGTATAACAGGCAAATGTCCGCGAAATGTTACAGCGGACGGAT
Organism: Roseburia sp.; assembly: GCA_030844625.1. GTDB lineage: Bacteria > Bacillota > Clostridia > Lachnospirales > Lachnospiraceae > Eubacterium_G. The sequence goes on from JAUUNJ010000343.1 coordinate 3,364, forward strand.
TTTTTCAAAAAATCTATCAGCAAAATATAGCTCTATTAAAAAGCAGCACCAAAGAAGATATTTTCATATTCCTCCCGGTGCTGTTTATATATTATTTCAGCTCATCCTTATTATCTTCTTGTTTCTTTTTATCCCGATATTTCCGTATGAGTTTATTACGGATAGGAACGCCAACACCAATCA
>JAUUNJ010000344.1 GCA_030844625.1 Roseburia sp.
TTCCCATTTGATTATTCTCCTAACATAAACTATGAGCAGCGCTTTTTGCACGCTGCTCTTGTGCCCATATCCAATCATTCTTTCTGTAGTTAAATAATAAGAATCGTTTATTTCTGGCAGCACTCATTTACCCATGCAATAAAGTTTTCTGAACTGTCACCTGTACGTTCTGCTTCCACATGTGCCTGCCCCCATACAGTTTCAAAGTCCACATCTGCACCATAGTTTTTCAGACCAAGGGCTAAATTCACCTCTGTCGTTAATGCAGTATCACTCTGATTTATTCCGGAACGGATTCTCCAGTAAGATGCAACATTGGAAGTTCCTTTCCCCTCATAATAGTCACATAAATAGTAAAGCGGATTATACATATTGACTCGGTCTGCTACAGAAATACCAAGGGCGTCTGTACGCATCATATCCTCTGCATATTCTGCTTCATAATCGGAACCAGCCAACAATCCTGTCATTACTGCATCAAAGTGTTCTCCTTCTCCATCACCGTCACCAAATAGAATATTCTCCCCTTGGGATTCATCCAATGCATCAAAAGCTCCCAAATCCTTAGACGCTATTTTTAATGCACTGACAAAATCTGCAATGCTCCTAATTGTTGCAGTATTGGTATCGGCATCATAGGTCACCCAGTCTGTATCTGCATTTAACGCCTTGATATAATCCTCTACCGTTTCATAGGTTCCGGACAGGCTGACACCTCCAGTGGTCTCATTTCTGTCAATCCCATCCCTTGCGTGAAAATCATTGTCTTCATTGTTCCCATCCCTCTCTGGAAATTCTCCGTTTTCGATGTCTCCCATATCTTTGAATGGTTTCTTATCACCTTTTTCATCCAAAATTCCTTTTTCACCACGTTTCCCAAAGTCCTCTGGATTTTTGTCCGCTCCGGCATCTTCTCCCTCCGGCACATTCATTGTTCTATCACCAAAATTGCCAAATCCGCCTTTTCCTCCACTTGGGACTGTATACGGGAATGTGGTATCCTGCAAAAAGTTATTCAGGGAGGTTTCCATTACTGTTTTCAGATAATCATAATAACTGCCAGCCTGATAGATGCCTTCTTTAGAAGCAGTCAGCGTCAAAGTATCACCTTTTTCATCCTTCAGTCCTAAATCATTAATATACAAAGCAAACTTCTCTGCCATTGCATCAGAAAGTTTCTGCATATCTTCCTCCAAATCGTTTCTGGTAACGCCAAGATTCCATTCGTAAGCTTCGCTTGCATAGTCCAGATTTGTAATCGGACACCAGCACATGGAACCTGCAACAGCATCACTGACACCGCTGACGGCACCGATTGCTTCCAGAGAAGGAGTATAGAGCTCACTGTCTCCTGTTGCACCGATTAATGCACTCTGTGCACCTCCTCCACTCATTCCAAATGAAAAAATACGTTCTGTACTGCCGGGAATCACCGTTGCATTATATCGGATATAACGAATTGCTGCCTTTAAATCTGTTACCCCTGCCGGAGCACCTGCCTCACGTCCTCGGCAGCCGGCATATACATAAACCAGTCCTGCATTGGTATATGCGGATGTGTTGTTATCATATCCGGTTGGAGCAGCCATAGCCGCATACCCCGGAGTATCTACCGGAATAACCATAGGTGCCGTTTCTGCGCTATAATCTCCCACAGTTCCTGAATCATTGATCTGGCAGGTATATGTTCCATCATCATTTTTCGTACCGTTCATATAAACACCCGGTACATAAATACCAAGTGTTTCATACGTTTCATCTGCCGGATTTGCACAATAAGAAATTCCAGTCTGCCAATACACGTCATTTTCTTCATTATATTGCCATCGTGTCATGTCTATTTTATTCAATGTGGTTTTTCCCTCTCCATCTTCTGTAATACTTTCACTGCTATTCTTTTTATTACTAGAGCATGCAGACAATAATAAAACGCCGGCTAAACACATCCAAAAAAATATTTTTTTATATTTCATTTTCATTCTCCTATACTTTATTACAATTTTGATTTTTGTGAAATTTCATTTAAAATATCCGTCACGCTTCTCTCCATATCTGCATTAATTCCAATTGCCCTGTTCCCCAGACTTTCCGGTACAATTGCCTCATTCAGATTCAAACGTATCAATGTCATATTGTCATTTTTCTGTGCCAGTTTTTCAAATGGAAACCGAATAATTGTAGGGGTGTTAAATCCAATACCAAGTTCTAATAATACCGTTCTCTTATTTTCGCATTGGTCTAAAAATTCTCCAAAATGACGTTCTGCTTCATGCCACGCCTCATCTTCCACAAAAAATTGGTCACACCTGAGATTCATATTCATTGGTCCACCGCAGATGGGACATCTGGGAACCATATAAGCAGGAATCAGACAGTCTTTTCTCGCCTGATGCATCTGCTTCATCATCTCAATATCATCATATGTCTTTGGATGACATCCACGCATACACTGAATCAAACCATAATCACCCTGGGTTGCAAATATTTTATCTTCCCCAAAGTCTGATTTATAAAACTGATGGTCCGCATTTGTGGTAAGAACAAAATACTTTTTATCTTTCACCAAGTCAAATAACTTCCGATATAGTGGTAAAGCCTTAGGACTAATACGATTCACATAGACATGTTTTGACCAATATCCCCATCTCGCCTCTTCACTGGGAAAAGGGTAAAATCCCGCACTGTACATATCCGTCATACCATATTTTTCAATAAATTCCGGAAAATTATCTGTAAAACGTTTTCCTCCATAAGTCAGTCCTGCCGCTGCCGACAATCCTGCTCCGGCTCCAATCAAAATATAATCCGCCTCTTTGATGTTTTTTGCCGCCATCAAAATCTGTTCTTTATATGGTGTCTGTTGGAAAACATAATCCTTTGCAGGAACACCGCATAAAAATTTCTGGAATATCATTCTTTGTCTCCTCAAATCCTTCAGAATACCTTTCTCTTTTCTTCATACTTTCGTGCAAATAAGCTCTGAAATGAAAAACATCCAGAGCCTATTTGTAAATATCAAATTATACATGTTTTATAAATTAAACTCCTGTGGCGGATTACCGGAAAAATCTGCAAGAACTGCATGTGCATTTTCCAGATAAAATACTTCAAATACCGGATTTTCCGGTGTCTGGTAATTTCCTTTAACAATCGGATTTTCCAAAGCTGCTGCTTTGATTTCCAAATCATCTTCAAATACTGCCTTTCCACTGATACGAATCCACTGATATTCCGGAGAAGAAACACAAATCTCAATGTTAGGATTTTCCTGCATATCCTTATATACATCCTTCTGATTACTTGTATTAAACCATAATTTTCCCTTTTTTTCAAAACTGAACATGAACGGACGGCATTTTGCCTTTCCATCCCGTCCTACAGTTGCCAAATACTGTACTGGATTTGCCTGTAAAAATTCTACTACTTTCTGCATAACATTACTCTCCTTTTTGTTGTAATAATTATTGTTACATCTGTTTCAAAAATAATATAGCATGGCTTTGTTGTAATGTCAATAGTTACATCAAAATAATATACATCAATTAA
>JAUUNJ010000005.1 GCA_030844625.1 Roseburia sp.
AAAATGTGTATCAAAAAATCCCCATACACCATTTCTGATGTATGGGGTTCATTATCTAATCAACTTTCACTATTCAAAGTGTGCGGTGCATTACTTGTTAGCGATAGCTGCCTGTGCTGCTGCCAATCTTGCAATAGGAACACGGAATGGTGAACATGATACATAATCAAGTCCAATCTTATGACAGAACTCAACAGATGAAGGATCTCCACCGTGCTCACCACAGATACCTACGTGAAGGTTAGGGTTAACCGGCTTACCAAGCTTAATAGCTGTTTCCATTAACTTACCAACACCTGTCTGGTCTAACTTAGCAAATGGATCATTCTCAAAGATCTTAGCATCATAGTAAGCATCTAAGAACTTACCAGCATCGTCTCTTGAGAATCCGTATGTCATCTGTGTTAAGTCGTTTGTACCGAAGCAGAAGAAGTCTGCCTGTGTAGCAATCTCATCAGCTGTAAGAGCAGCTCTTGGGATTTCAATCATAGTACCAACTTCGTATGCAAGTTCTGCACCTGCTGCTGCGATTTCAGCATCAGCTGTTGCAACTACGATATCCTTAACATATTTTAATTCCTTAGAATCACATGATAATGGAATCATGATTTCAGGCTTAACTGTCCAATCAGCATGTGCTTTCTGAACATTGATAGCTGCACGAATAACAGCCTTTGTCTGCATCTTAGCAATTTCCGGATAAGTTACAGCAAGACGAAGTCCTCTGTGTCCCATCATTGGATTGAATTCGTGAAGTGATGAAATGATAGCCTTGATATCTTCTACTGATTTGCCCTGAGCATCAGCTAATTTCTTAATATCATCTTCCTCTGTAGGAACGAATTCATGAAGAGGAGGATCTAAGAATCTGATTGTAACCGGGTTACCTTCCAGTGCTTCATAAAGTGCTTCGAAATCTCCCTGCTGATATGGAAGAATCTTCTCTAAAGCTGCTTCTCTTTCTTCTACTGTATCTGAACAGATCATTTCTCTGAATGCTGCAATTCTGTCCTCTTCGAAGAACATATGCTCTGTACGGCAAAGACCGATACCTTCAGCACCAAGTTCTCTAGCTTTCTTAGCGTCAGCCGGAGTATCTGCATTTGTTCTAACCTTTAATGTTCTGAACTTGTCAGCCCATCCCATGATACGTCCAAATGTACCTGCGATTGTAGCATCAACTGTTGGGATAATTCCATCATAAATATTACCTGTAGAACCGTCGATTGAGATGTAATCTCCCTCAACATATGTCTTACCAGCTAATGTGAACTTCTTGTTCTCTTCATCCATATTGATGTCGCCACAACCAGATACACAGCATGTACCCATACCACGTGCTACTACGGCTGCATGTGATGTCATACCACCACGAACTGTTAAGATACCCTGAGCTGCCTTCATACCTGTAATGTCTTCCGGAGATGTCTCAAGTCTTACTAATACAACCTTTTCTCCTCTGTTATTCCATTCAACAGCATCATCAGCTGTGAATACAACCTTACCACAAGCTGCTCCCGGAGATGCTCCAAGTGCCTTTCCAACAGGTGTAGCTGCCTTAAGAGCTGCTGCATCAAACTGTGGATGAAGTAATGTATCTAAGTTTCTAGGATCGATCATAGCTACAGCTTCTTCTTCTGTTCTCATGCCTTCATCAACCAAGTCACAAGCAATCTGTAAAGCAGCCTGAGCTGTTCTCTTACCATTACGTGTCTGTAACATGTAAAGTTTTCTATTTTCAACAGTGAACTCCATGTCCTGCATATCTCTATAATGATTTTCAAGAGTTGAGCAAACTTCTTTAAACTGAGCGAATGCTTCTGGGAATTCCTGTTCCATCTGAGCGATTGGCATTGGTGTTCTAACACCGGCAACTACGTCTTCACCCTGAGCATTCTTTAAGAACTCACCCATAAGTTTCTTCTCGCCTGTAGCCGGATCTCTTGTAAATGCAACACCAGTACCACAATCATCACCCATGTTACCGAAAGCCATTGACTGTACGTTAACGGCTGTACCCCATGAATAAGGGATATCGTTGTCACGACGGTAAACGTTAGCACGTGGGTTGTCCCATGAACGGAATACGGCTTTAACAGCACCCATTAACTGTTCCTTAGGATCATCTGGGAAGTCTTCGCCAATCTTTTCCTTGTATTCAGCCTTGAACTGTGCAGCAAGTTCTTTTAAATCATCTGCTGTAAGTTCAACGTCCTGCTGAACACCTCTGTCTTCTTTCATCTTATCAATAAGTTCTTCAAAATATTTTTTACCAACTTCCATAACTACATCAGAATACATCTGTATAAATCTTCTGTAGCAGTCCCAAGCCCAACGAGCATTTCCTGATTTCTCAGCAATTGTGTTGACAACTGTCTCATTAAGACCAAGGTTAAGAATTGTATCCATCATACCTGGCATAGATGCTCTAGCACCTGAACGAACAGATACAAGAAGAGGATTTTCCTTATCGCCAAATTTCTTTCCTGTAATTTCTTCCATCTTTACGATGTACTCGTTAATCTGTCCCTGAATTTCTTCATTGATTTCTCTGCCGTCCTCATAGTACTGAGTACAAGCTTCTGTTGTAATTGTGAATCCCTGTGGTACCGGAAGTCCTAAACTTGTCATTTCTGCAAGGTTAGCACCTTTACCACCAAGGAGTTCACGCATGTTAGCATTTCCTTCGCTAAAAAGGTATACCCATTTGTTTGCCATTAATCTTTCCTCCTAAAATATTAGTATTTTTATGGTATGAAACCGGGGGAGTGGCTTCTCCATGATCCGGTCCATATAATCTCATATTGGTGTCTGCGCACGAAAAATAGGCGCAAAATCACCTATATGACGATTATAACATACCCACCTTTTTAGTCAATAAAATAGTGAAAAATTTCCATAATTATTTTAATTTATAAAACAGCCCGCTATAATGCTAAACGAAAAACAGAGTATACTTTTTTAATATACTCTGTTCAACATTATTAAAGTTAAATTTTCTTACAAAACAGCTATATTCTGAAAAGTACAATTAAAACAATTTAACTATTTCTTTATTTTAATTTTCTTAGCTTTAGACCACTTACCATAAACCTTTTCACCATTGGCATCTAACTTGTAAGCCCTAGCTCTGACAAATAGTTTCTTCTTGTTCTTAAGTTTCTTCGACTTAACAGTTACTTTAATCTTCTTAACAACTTTCTTGACAACTGCTTTCTTGTTCTTCTTTGCATTCTTCTTTGTCTTGTAGATTGCTATCTGATATCCGGCTGCTCCATTAATCTTCTTAAGGGAAACTTTTACCTTCTTGGCTGCTTTTTTCTTAGCTGTTATCTTCTTGATCTTTGCCTTTGCAGGTGCTGTCACTTTGACTGTTGCTGCTGTTGTAGATTCTACCGTTGCAGAAGTTGTTGTCGGTGCCGCTGTCGGATTATCTGCTGTAGATGGTTCTGTAACCGGTTCTGTCGGTGTGTTCGGCTCTGTCGGTGTATCCGGTTCTGTCGGTGTATCCGGTTCTGTTGGGGTATCCGGTTCTGTCGGTGTATCTGGTTCTGTCGGTGTATCCGGTTCTGTTGGGGTATCCGGTTCTGTCGGTGTATCTGGTTCTGTCGGTGTATCTTCCGGTAGTAACTCTCTTACAAATATTATATCAATTCTATCAAGACAAACATAATTACCGTTTGTTGACCCCGTTACATCAATGATATTTTCTCCTGCTTGCAATTGAACAGTCATTTCACTATTCTGCCCAATCTTAGCCCAGTCTGTTGTTGAAATCAGATTCAATGATTTCCATTCTCCACCATTAGCCCTCATATAAACTATAGGATTTTTATCTGTACCATAATTTAATTCCAGTTTGTAAATTCCGTCTTTCGGAACTGTTATCGGAACCGAAACATATTTAACATTAGAGCCATCTTCCGCAATCGCTTCACCATTAAGGTTACAGTTCATTCCCTCAACATAACTGTTATTTGAGAATTTGCTTGCCCACGTTGTAATCTGCGTAACCTTTCCTGTTTCACCCGCGTTGTTTAATGTTCCGTATTCGATTTCAAAATGGGATGCAGGAAGTGGATTTACAACACCTAAAAATTCAGAAATTTTTGCGCTGACCAGTTCAGACATATATACATGTTCGTCTGAATTTGCATGTCCACTCTGTCCTCCGACCAGATCCGGAAAGGCTACAAAGTCAATCTTTTCATCTTCCGATGTTGTCTTGAAATCTGCTACTGCTTCTTTATATTTTTCTATAATCTGATAATTTGAATAGACGCCATCACTGTCATAATTTGGATAATTTCCATATGTCATTACGATGTATGCATTCGGATAAGACGTTCTTAATTCACCGATAAAATTCATCATTCTTTCCATTACTTCATCTGCGCTGTATCCCTTGGACAATGCATTTGCACCAAAGTCATTATTAAAGTTGGTCACAATAACATCCGGAGCAAACGTTGTCTGGGCAAATTTTGTTGCCTTATCCCTGAACCAAGACTGGTATGTATACATTTCTGCCAGCTGGTTTTTCTGTGAGAATGCCCATCCATCTTCTCCTAATGTTCCCTGGGTGCATCCACGTCCTGAACATGAAATCTGCTGCCATGTTGCATTGTAAGCACGGCTGATTACCGACGGGAAAGCAAGATATCCGTTCTCTGCACCTGTATCAGGGTCCATCTGGTTACCACATGTACTGGAGGCTCCTATGAAAAGAAAACTATAATCTGTTTTTATTGGAGTAATCGCTGCATTTTCATCATATATTAAATAGTTAAGCTGTGCCAGTCCTGTCATTGCTTCCTGGGTCTTATAAACTTTTATTGTATGGGTTCCCTGAGAAAGATTTTCTGCAAGGAAAATATTACCCGTTTTTGCGTTAAAGGTATGATATGTTACTGTTCCATCCACATCCACTGCAAACTTTTCATTTCCTGTTGTTGTAAAGTTCGCTCTGATAGAACCTTCACCTGTATATGTAAATTCAAAACCGGAACCTGTAAAATCAAAAGTTACTGCATCTTCCACATTCATGTTTCTTCCCCGGAAACTTACAAGTTCTTCCTGCTGAATTTCTTTGGCAGTTTTCTTAATCTGACCTTCTTCCGGTTCATCCGGTAATACAATCTCTTCCGGATCAATAGTAGGTTCTTCTGTTGTTGTTTCCATCTCAAATTTATCCATAATAATCCATCCCGTATCAAGAGAACCAGTAATATAAATTGTGTTTTCTCCCTCATTCAGTTTAACAATAACGTCCTTAACCGCTGTCGCTGCCCAACTGCCTGTACTCTTGCCATGTGCAAAAATCCAGTCATCATCATTTGTCTTAACACCGAATCTTGTATCTTCGCTTGTTGTCGCATAATAAATATGTATCTTGTAATTGCCTGCTGTCTCTGCGATAACCCGGTAACTTAAATATTTTGCCAGACTCATATTGCCGTTTACATTAGTATTCATTCCCTCAACATATTTTCCACCTGAAAAAACAGGATTGCTGTTGATTGTTCCACCAACATATTCTGCTTCTTCTGCCTCAACGCTTCCAACTGCCGGGACCGGTCTGTATGGTTCCGGTTCTGTAGTCGTTATATCTTCTGCCCGTTTCATTAATTCAAAATAGTCAACATTAATCCATTCCCAGCCCATTCCGGAATACCAGATGTTACATGCACCTGTCACATCAATTGTATTAACACCTTCTGTTAATTCAACAGTCAAACTAATCGTGCTCACAGTTGTCCATCCCGCTGTCGGTTCTGCCAGTGTTGAAATCCAGTCACCACCATTAATTCTGACATCAATATTACATGGATGTTCTGCCTCTCCACCTGCATATCCAACCGTCATTTCATATGTTCCGGCTATTTCAGCATTTACTTTAGTAGTACAGTAAGCTCTTCCGTTATTTGGCCATGTATTCATATTGCCTACTGCTTTTCCTCCGGAATAATTTTCATGTTCCGTTATTGAATATGCGCTGTTTGCCGAACCCTGCGTAAAGGAAATGGCATCTTCTGCCTCATGTCTGCCATTTGCTGCCGGATATAAAGATGCATCTTCCGTTGTGATATCCTCATCTGCAACTTCTTCTGTAATGGAAATATAATCTACATTGACAAAGATTGTTGCATCTTCACATGCATTTTTTACCATAATTGTGTTGGTTCCTTCTGCCAGTTCCAATGGCACTGAATACTCTGTAAAGCTGTTATAGTTTTTATTATTCGTTATAATATATGTTTCCGCTTCTCCGTCCCCTGCTGCCACTTCCATTGGAATTTCAGCAACAGTGGAACCTAACGGATTAGAGTTTGCCGCACAGTTCATCTTTACATCATATGTTCCTGCTTTTTTCACTGATACTGTGTAAGTTACATAGTCCGTTGGATAAATAACTGCTGCCGCTTTACCTGATGCATTAGACAAATCTCCTGTTCTGATCCTTGAATTGGCAGTGGACACTTTTGTCAGCACACACACCGCTGCGTCCTCTGATTCATAAACTGTGGTTATTGTTTCTGCTTTCGTTGTAATCATCTGCATGGATGGCATTAATCCGACGACCATTGCCAATACCAATATCCATGTACAAATTCTCATGTACCTTTTCATTATGTACCTCCTTTTAAATGCTTGAATAATTTCCTAAAAACGGTCTCGCCTTCTAAAAATGTTATCGTTAACATTATCATATCACTGTCTGCAAATTTTTCAAGTATTTTTAATTCTTATTTTTTAATTTTCTTATTTTTCTACACACTATCCGGTATAATATTTGCTTTCTCCGCCTGTATCTGTCGTAATTTAAGAATGCACCCGGTGGTCCGGGTGCATCTTTCTTCGTGAATATTATGCTTTCTTGTTTGCTTCTAATAAAGCTCTGTCCAGCCTGGTTTCTCATTTGCCGCCTGCCCTGAAAATTGATCAAAATTTCCGCTGGTCGTGATAATATCTTTCGCATCAAATTCTATTGTTTCTGCCTTTGGACTTATATATAATTCTTTCATTCTAACTCTCTCCTCCTGACTATTTTGCTGTTGCAAAAGCGTTGATGGTGTTCTGCTCATCTGCTGTATAATTCCCAAGTGCTCCTGCTGCAATAAGATTCTGTGCTACCTGTGCAATGCTTCTTACAGATGACATATCCTTTGAGTATACTGTTAATGTTTCTCCATCTGTATAAGTGATTGTAACATATGCTCTTGCAATAAAGTTTCGGATATAGTTTGATTCCATAATATTTACAATAGAACCACAATATGTTCCGATTTCATCATTATCTTCCACGCCATTTCCATTTACGTCGAACCATCCCGAATTATCTATATTTTTATAAGGATATGTGCTTGAAAGGTCTAATGTGCTGTTTCCTAAATTTTCATAAAGATCATTTGCTGTAATCAGCATCCCTTCCGTAATTGCATCTGATGCTAACGCATCCATATTATCTGATACTGCTGTCGCCCGGAATCTGATTCCCGCGGACCCGTTGAGTCTGATTCCGGCTCCCTGCGCTACTGTTACGGACAATTCATTTACGGAAGTAAATACTATATCTGATGTTACTGTAACAGTATCACCTGGTTTGTACATATTTGTTCCATCAAAATAACCATATTCGGCATCTGTCGGAAGTGTATATATTGCATTTTTCTCAACCTTTGCCGTTTCTGTACCATCAATTTCAACAGAATATGTAGGCGAGACATACTTTTCAATATCAATACAGTCAATGTTTGCCGATGAAATATTCGCTGTACTGCTTTCATATACTGTAAAGAAGTTTCCATCGCCTGTACTGTTATCCATAGCCGGTCCTGATACGGAAATAGTATTGGCACCTTTGACCAATGTAACAACCGTCTTGATTGTGGCAGTTGTATTCCATGTTCCTGTTGCTGGAGCTACTTTTCCTACTATATCCATTTCATCGTCAAACGGTACCCAGTCTTCATTGTTCACTTTAATTAAAAATTCACTGACTTTCGGTGCACAATACGATAATGTTACCAGATAATCTCCAGCTTCTTCAGCATCTACTGTCCAGGCAATATGATTTTTTGTATTTCCAATCCAAAACCATCCCACACCAACAATTCCACTATTGGAACATTGTGCGTAATAATCTCCTATTGTTGCTGAGTTCCCACCAAGATCCTGTGCATTTTCCGCCTCATGTCTTCCAATCGCTGCCGGGTAGACCACTGGCGTATCATCTGTCTGTGTGATTTCAATATAATCAAATGTTATAAACTTTGAAGTGGTAGCTGCATCACCTTCACTATTATTTTTCATAATGATAACATTGTCTCCCTCTTTCAGAGATAATGTCACTTCCTGTGTAGCAAAAGTATTCCATCCGTTTGCCGTAGTGGATGTTCCTGTATTTTGAAAATCCTGGCTAAAAGCCACTTCGCCATTCACTGTAAATTCTACCGGAATCACATCCCAGCTAATATTGTTACCTGTTGCATATCTTACCGGGATGATGTAATCACCATCCTTACTCACATTCACAGTAAGGACCAGATATTGTGTAGGTCTGCACACAACACCCTTTTTCCCTGATGCATTACTTACACTGCTATTAACGGTCTGTGCACCACTAATATCTCCTTCTTCTGCCTCATATCTTGTAGTCGTTGTGGCAGCCTTGGTCTGAGCCACCTGCAATATAGGCATGAGCCCAATCACCACACTTATACATAAGACGATAGACAACATTTTCTTAATGTTCTTCATATAAAATCTCCTTTCTTTATCGCTTTATCGTACGTTCGTATAATTCTATATTAAATCCCCGGAATACCGTTGTCAACAGAAAAATGTTAACGTTAACAAATAAAACTGTTTTTATATTACATCTTGTGGGATTGCAAAAACTATTGCACTAGAATAACCCCATAAAAAAATTATTTTAGCGCAACAGTTTACTTTTTTATTTTCAGTTATTTTTTTATTTTGACTTTTTTAATTGATGACCATGTTCCAAATTTCTTTTTGCCATTTACTATATTGAAAGCCCTTGCTCTCACGAACAATTTTTTCTTATTCTTTAATTTTTTACTCTTTAATGTAACCTTCAGCTTAGAAACCGTCTTTTTGACAATTGCTTTCTTATTCTTCTTTGCATTGGTTCTTGTCTTATAAACTCTGATTTCGTATTTCTTGGCACTGCTTACCTTCTTCAATGTGAGTTTCAGTTTCTTTGCCACTTTCTTCTTTGCACCAACTTTCGATATCTTTGCTTTAGGAATTACAACAGAAGTTGTTGAAGGTTTTATCAAAACAGATGCTGTTGTCTCTAAATTTGCGGTATTCGTTACCGTTTCTACAATATCATTACTTGTATTCTCTTTCTGATCAGAAGTTGTTGACTGCTCATCGGTTGCTTCGTCCGGTTCGGTCGGCTCAACTGATTCATCACGCTCAAACTGAATATTATCAATATAATAATCCCCACATGTATAAAAGCCAATGCCAATTGCCTCTATCTTAGACCAGTCTTCTACTTGAAAATCTGCCAGATTCACTGTAAATTTCTGCCACGACCCGGCTTTATATTCTTCATTAATACGCCCCGAACTTCTGGCTGCCGTCTGGACACTGCTGTCTATGCTGACAAATCCCTGATATGCATACCATTTAGCACCACTCTTGATTCCTATGTATGCATTAGATGATGTTTCTGAATAAGTATAAAAACTTAACCTGCCATTTTTTACATAGGCTGTGGCATCAAATGTTTCTCTATCTTTTGGCTTAATAATTCCATAATGCCACATATCATTAAAGTTAACTCCGTTGCCATTGGAACTGTTTAACTTAATTAAACATTCTCCGTTTAAATTGCTATCCTGTACGCAGTCCAGATTTGTGTTATAAGAATTTTCAACGGTAATTTCATTATCCCGGTTGCTTCCCTCAAAATCATTATAAACTGATACATGCTCTCCCGGTTCACTGGTTTCAAATACAGGTGCTGTATTTGGGTTGTATACCGGCAGTGGATTTTCTATTCCAAGGTAATCCGAAATTCTCTCTGAAAAGATTTGTGTCACATACATATGTTCTGTAACATCCGGATGATTATCTGCACCGGAATTCATTTGCGGTGTATAAACCAACTGAATACTTGGGTCATTCATGCTGTCAATAGCTGCCTGAAATTCATCTTTATGTGCTCTATTCACATATACACCGTAGAACCAACAGATCATTGCATTTGGATATTGTCTCTTCAACTCTCTATTAAACTCTATGACCGCATTACAGAAATCATCAACAGTGCTGCCAAATTTTTCCATAACTGCATCTCCCAAATCATTACCGCCCGCATTTATGATAATGATATCCGGTGTAAAGTTTGTATAATCCCACCTGGTTTCTTTATCTCTAAAGAAAGATGTATAATTATTTAACTCAATTAACTGATTTTTCGTTGATGCCCCCCAGTTTTCTTCACTGTTATAACCTTGTATGATTCCGCGTCCCGAACATGAAATAGTGTTCCAGTTCATATTGTATGCCAGAGCCAGATTGGCAACATAAGATAAGGAAGCATCCTCTGTTCCGTCTGCATAAATTTGATTACCACAAGATACAGAGCCTCCAATAACTAACATATTATAATCAGCATCTTTCCATTTTGATAGTTTTCCATCTGACTTATATGTTAATGCATCAAGCTGTGCTAACGAGCCATTTGCCTCTGTACATTTTACTACTTCAATTGTATGATGGCCTTCCGATAAATTTTTTGCCAGGACTACTTTACTGGTTCCTGATGCAATGGATTTTACCACCCTGACGTCATCATCATTTGTCATTCTGTCTTCATCATCTACATATACTGCAATACGACATGCACTAGTGCCTGATGTAGTAATGGTTGCAACAATGTCGCCACTTCCATCATAGTTAAATGCAAATCCGCTTCCGGACCAGTCAAAGGTTACGGAAGTTCCCTCATCCAGAGAACGTCCCCGATATGTAATGTAATCTTTTAATTCCACACCTGTCTTTGTGGTCTTTTCTATTGGTACAAAGCTTTCATCATCATTGAACTCAATAGAATAAATTCCTACGCTTCCACCGTTACTTGCGGCAGAAATTTCGATTTCATTATTTCCATCCATCAATCCTCCATCAATCATATCATTTGCATTGATAGTGATTTCCTGTTCTGTATTGAATGTACTGCTGTCTAAATCAATATAAAACTTTGCATTATCATTAATCTTACATGCTACAGATGCCGATCTATCTTTTGCTGCCTCTGACACATAATAATGAATTGTCATGGACTTGCCCTCTGTGGCATCTACATTATAAATTACCTTTGATATGTAATCGTCACTGGAATCGTATCGCAATGTACCTGTGTATAACGCTGCTTCCGGATCAAATACAGAATCTGCCGGCTGCAAATAGGTTGCCTGAAGCAGTGCATTTTCTGCACGATACACATTTTCACTTTCTGCGTTTTCCACTATCCTTAATGTGGACGGGAGATATATTCCATCAAAGCATCCCCATTCTGCAACTGCAAATATTACAACATTTTTTCCTTTTTGCAGCAAAAGCACAAAAGTCTCTGTTGCTTTTCCCCAGCCATTACCCGGTAACGTCTCATCAATTTGTAATTCTCCATTAACGTATATTCTCATGGGGTAAGAGCCTGCATAATAGTCCATAGAGATTTCATAATTGCCTGCTTCCTCTGCCTCTAAAACTACTCTTGCATAAGAATCTTTTTCTAATGAATCTCTAAATGCAGCGCTGTTAGACCAGTAAACTCCTACTGCCTGTCTGGAAGATACTCCGGCAGTTGTCGGAAAACGCATATTGTTAAGCTGCATGTCCTCTGCCTCATATTTATATGTTGTCACCACTGATGACTTCTTAGTAAACTCAATATTGTCTACATAATAAGTACCTGCAGTGTAAAATCCAATGGCGATTCCCTGTACCTGCGACCAGTCTTCAATATCAAAATCTGCCAGTTCTAACTCATATTTTTTCCATTGTCCCTCAACAGTTGTATCCTGTAATCTTCCTGATGTTCTTCCTGCGGACTGGGTACTGCTGTTAGAATCTGTAAACCCTTTATAGGAAGTCCATGTATCCTCTATCTTTACTCCTACATATACTCTGGATTGATTTTCTGAATATACATAAAAACTTAATTTCCCATTTTCAGCATAAACCGATGCATCAAATGTTTCTGCATTTTGGGGTGAAATTACACCATAGTGCCATAGCCCGCTAAAAGTAACGCCGTTACCGGAAGATGTTGTGATGACACCCTCATAATTACTTTTTGCGTCCGGTTTCACACTTACTACAGTATTGTACTGATTCACAACCGAAAGTTCGTTTATATTGTTTTCACCCTCGAAATCATTGTACACCACCGCACTGTCATCTCTTGTTAAATTAAATAGGGGCACTGTCTCGTCCGCACTTGTTATCAGTTGTCCCATGGGCAACATCGTCACGAGCATCGCCAGTACTACTAAAAAAGAACATATCTTTCTGAACTTTTTCATAATTTTCTCCTTTAAGATGTTATCGCTAACAATAAAATTTTTACAAAAGGGTATTTATTCCTTAATATCAGAAATAAATACCCCCTATCCTTAATCAATAAATTTATTTTTTAATTTTTACTTTTTTTACCGTACTCCATGCGCCATACTTTTTCGTCTTTCCATCTAGGACATATGCTCTTGCTCTGAAGTAGTATGTTTTCTTCTTTTTCAGTTTCTTTATGGTTAAAGTAAGCTTCTTTGTGGTTTTTGTTTTTGCTTTCTTAAGTTTTTTGTTGGTAGCATATTTCACCTGATAACCTGCTGCTCCCGCCACTTTCTTAAGGGTAAGTTTTGCCTTTTTTCCTTTCAGATTTTTTACTTTTTTAATTTTAGCCTTCTCTGGAGCCTTTACCTGTGCTCTTGTTGTTGCAACAGGCTGCTTTGTTGTTTCAGGCACTTTGGTTGTCACCGGTACCTTTGTTGTTACATCTGCCTCATCAGCAATCTTTGCCAACTCAAAGTAGTCAATATTTACCCACTGGCCATTCTGTCCATCGCCATACCATACCTGACAGGCACCTGTAATATCGATTATATTCTCTCCTGTTTTTAAATTAAATTTCAGAGTTACTGTCTGTACCTGATCCCAGCCTGGAGTTGCAGGAGCTTTCACAGACTTCCATGCGCCACCGTTTACTCTTGCATCAATGGTTGGTTCATTTCCGGTTTCACTGCCCGCATATGCAATTGTTAACTGATATGTTCCGGCAACACTCACAGACACCTTCTTCGAAAGATACGCTCTTCCATCTTCTGCCCATGCATTCATATTACCAACCGCTTTTCCGCCTGAATAATTATCACTTTCTGCTACAGTATGCTCACTACCTACGGCACCTGTCTCATAACTGTCCGCTTCCTCTGCCTCGTATCTTACGGTTCCTGGAAGGACTGTTATCTCTTCCGGTGTTGTAGTCTCTGCCGGATCTGTAGGTTTCGGATCTGTTCCCACTCCAGGTTCTTCTCCCTCAGATACAAATTCAATATCAATACAATCCATGTTTGCCCACGAACCATTAATTGCACCGGTTACAGAAATGGTATTTTCGCCAGCCTTTAAATAGACAGTTGTATCAAAGGTTCTTGTTGCATTCCAATCATTTCCTACTGTTCCTGTTATCCGTGTCCACTCATAGTCATTTGATTTCACAGCCATAACCGGATTTGTACCAGCACTGGAACCATATGTAACTGTAACCTTATAGTTGCCTGCCTGGTCTGCACTTACCGGTACTGTTACATATCCTGCATTGGATGGGTGGTCTGAGGTAATATTCATATCAGCTATATACTTGTTTGCTGAATAAACACTTACCCATTCTTCCCCTTTTACCGTTGCATTTGTTCCATTGGCAGTAATGATTCCATCTTCTAACTCATAATGCTTGTCTTCTGCCATTGGATTTTCTACACCAAGTTTTGCGGCAATATTTTCTGATAATATCTTTGCCATTCTCTCATGTTGAATATAATTTGGATGTCCATCCTTACCGCCTACCATCTGCGGGAATGCAACAAAATCCATATTACCATCCCCTACAGATGCCACTGCATCTGCATACTGCTGCGCATAACTGTTATTTAAATATGTTCCATAGCACCATACAATATATGTATTCGGATATTTTTTTCTTAATTCCTTTGCTGTTTCCACAACAACGTTACAGAAATCATCCATAGTCGTTCCGAACTGACCCATAATTGCTTCTCCTAAGTCATTACTTCCTACGCCCATAACCAATACATCCGGCTGATAACTGTAATCATATGTTGTTTCATTATCTCTGAACCATGACTGATATTTAAAAATATCCTTTAACTGATTTTGCTGGCTTCCAGCCCAGCCTTCTTCTGAATTATATCCTTCCATCAGTCCACGTCCGGAACATGAAATCGTGTTCCAGTCAGCACCATATGCTCTGGAAAGAATTGACGGGAAAGCATAATATCCGTCTTCGTCTCCTGAATCTGAATTAATCTGGTTACCACAAGTAATGGAGTCGCCCACAAACTCAAATTTAAGACTGGATGCCTGTGTAGCTTTAAATGTTGCTGCCTCATCATAATATCCAATGCTATTTAACTGTGTCAGATATCCTGCAGCCTCTGTAACCTTATATGCTTTAATAGTATATGTTCCCTGTTCCAAGCCCTCTGCAATAGTAACGTCAGATGTTCCTGCATTAATATTAACTGTATGGGTTTCTCCATTGATATCTACTACCATTCTTGAAACCTGATTCGCTGTAAAGTTAGCCTCTATATTACCTTGTCCTGTAAATTCAAACTGGAATCCTGAACATGAGAAATCCATTGTCTGAGCATCGCCTTCCACAAGAGTACGTCCCATCATTCTCATCTGTCCATTATCTACCATGGACTTTGCTGTCAATGAAGTTTTAACACCCTCGATTTTTTCTAATTCAAAATAATCAATATTTACCCATTCCCAGCCCATGTCTGAGTACCAGATGTTACATGCTCCAGTTATGTCTATAATATTTTCTCCCGCATTTAATTCTACATTTAATGAAATGGTTCCTACCACATCCCAGGATGATGTAGGCTGTGCCAATGCGGAAATCCATTCACCTTCGTTTACTCTGATATCAATATTACATGGATGATTTGCCTCTCCACCGCCATACGCTACTGTCATTTTGTAAACTCCAGCCTCTTCTACATTTACCTTTGTTTCACAGTATGCTCTTCCATTGTCCGGCCAGGTGTTCATATTGCCTACTGCCTTTCCTCCTGAATAGTTGTCACTTTCTGCAATGCTGTATTCGCTGTCTGATGAACCTTGTACAAAAGTATCTGCATCTTCTGCTTCATATCTTACTTTTGTAGAGTCGGCTTTGGCATGATATTCATATACACCAATACTTGTGCATACCATTGCAATTCCAAGTACAACTGCCAGTATTTTCTTACCAATTCTCATATGTTTCCTCCTTTTATTCTTTTATATATCTCTTTTTATACGCAATTGCCAATAAAACTGCTGATAATATCATTATGATTACAATAAGCGTAATCTTTATCCCTGTCTGTGGAGATGTGGAAGAAGAATTTCCTGCATTCAGATTATCCGCATCATTACCGTCCCCTCCGTTAGAGTCTGTCGCTTCTTCTACTTTTGTAATTTTTTCTTCTTCTATTTTCGGTGTATTTACTGATTGTCCACTATCTAATAACAGTACCGTTTTATTGGTGTCAATCTCTCCTTTTTCCTCAAATTCCACATCTATATAATCGTAATTAACCCATTCATCCTCAGAAGACGGTCCTGTTACCCAGATATAATTGGTTCCTCTTTTCAAGTAGATATATGTGGAAGTTTCACCAATATTATTCCATACGCCTGTAGATGCCAGATTAACCTTAGACCATTCATAACCAGATGTGGCATAAACTGCCATATTTGATATTTCTGTAGCATATCCCAAAGTAACTTTATAATATCCTGCCTGTTCTGCACTTACTTTATATTGAATATATCCAATGTTGGAACAATATTCATCTATCTGTGATGGCTTCGAAATTTTTGCAGGAGTAAATTCTCCGACATAAGATTTTTTCGACCAGTTTTCCTCTTCACTTTCAGCACTTTTTATTTTTCCACCAGAGATAATGTATGCTTTTTCTGCTTCATATCTGTTGGTTTTATGCTGTACTGTAGTTGTCTCCTCCACACTGTCTTTCTTTAATTCAATATAATATAATCCAACCTTTCCACCACTGGCACTGGATTGTCTGAATTTGATTGTATTTTTCTGACCGGCTTTAAATCCGGCATTCTTTAGGACTTGCGTTGATATTGTTTTAGTTAGCTCTGTATTTACCTTTGCTCCGCTCAAGTCTATAATGGTTTCTTTTCCATTGTTGACACTCATTGCCAACTGCGCTTTTCCATTATTATAAGACGAAACATAATACCTTAAATCAATTGACTTAATATCACTGGCCGCATCCACTGTAAATGTTGCAGAGCCCTGCCACTCTTCATCCCCTGAATTATACTCAATTGGTGCAGTATACAACACAGCACTCGAATTATGAAATCCGCTGGTAGGTGCTAACTGCACCTCGTTGAGTACCGACTCGAATGCATAATACTTATTTTCACTGCTCTGGTTTACAACAGAAATTCCTTCCGGATAATTAATGTAATCAAAATATCCCCAGTTTACCCATGCCAAAATGACCGTATTGTTTCCCTTTTTCAAGGGAACTGTTTTATTTAACGTGGTATAACCGCTTCCTGTCAGGGCGACATCATATGCTGTTCCATTTACAAACATCCTTATTGTTATGGAATCTCCGCCGGATTCATTTTTCGCATGAATCTGTAATGTATAATCTCCTGTCTCTTCCGCCCGCAAAACTGTTCTTGCAAAAGTAATATCGGTCAGTTTGTCAAAACTGTCCAATTTGTCCTGCTGCCAGTATACTTCCACATGCTTCCCTGCGGAATCTCCCGAACCTGTTTTAATTCTTGCCTTGTTCAACTGCATATCTTCTATTTCCAGCTTTGTGTATTTCTCGGCACTTTTAACAGATTTCAGATTTATCATTGAAATAGATGTAACCAAAAGAACTATCACTGTCAAAACCGAAACAAATCTGCTTACTTTTTTCATTTTTAGCCCTCCTTTCATCTAATCAATTAAATAGGTTGTTATGGAATGTGCAGGTAATTCTATATTGACTCCCAATCCATCTACTTCTATTGCCATCTGATGTCCCTCTTCCAACTCACTTTGTATTACCAGTACAATTGTTCCATCTGGATTTTTATATGCAACAGAATATATATCCGACAACGCCTCATTCCTGCATAACAGCCGCTTTGCTCCCGGCTGTATATATTTGGAAAAATGTCCAATATAATAGTAAGAAAGATTATATATAACTTCATCGCTGTTTCTATCAATAATAACCGGGGCCTCACAATAATTTCCCACATAATTTGGTCCGCCGATTTCATTTAATACCAGATTCCAGTCTATCCATCCCTCACAGTAATGATTAAAGTCATTAATGATATTTCTTCCATAGGTTTCACCATGGGACCATGCTCCGATACCTTCTTTGGAACTGGTCACACCGGATGTATTTACCACCTCTACACAACCTTCTGTAAAAATAAGATGTTTGTCCGGAAATGCCTCATGTACCATTGTCAGATTTTCTGATTTGTCTGTAACATACCAATGATATGCCACACCCCAGACAATATCTTCTGCATTCTTATATCCAAGAGTCTCCTTAACCCTTTTATAAATATTATCCTTGTTGTGATCCCATATAATGATTTTTATATCTTCCAATCCCGCTTCTGACAGTTCCTTGTGAAGATAATCTACCGCAAAAACAGCCTCCTCTTCTGCATCAAATATACAGGATGCCCATATCTGAACCGCCTCCGGCTCGTTCTGAATACTTACCATGGAAATATCAATGCCCTGTGCTTTCATTCCTTCAATATATTTCGTCATATATTTTGCCCAGCTACCATAATATTTCTTTTGTAAATGTCCACCATGATTCACATCGTTATTATCCTTCATAAATGCTGGCGGACTCCATGGAGTACACATCAGTGTAAGTTCTTCCTTTGCTTCTTTTTCTGCGTCCTTAATCAACGGAATAATCCACTTGCTGTCGCGATCCATATTGAATGTATTAAGAGTTTCATCTCCCTTTTCCACATACATATATGGTTCCAGCGCAAAGTCGCATCCTCCGATAGTTGTTCTTCCTAAGTTATATCCGAGACCTTCTTCCCTGCTAAAATATGCTTTAATAACGTTATCCCTATTCTCTTTGGCTGTATTCGCCAGTGTGTATGCAGCCGCCTCTGTAAAGGCTCCTCCAAACCCTAAATGGGTCTGGAAAGTCTTACTACTGTCCACCCTTACATGATCTGCTCTTGTATCAAATTGTTCTCCCAGATGTATAGAATCTAACTGCTTCCACATCTGCTCACTACCTTTTGCTGTTTGAATTACTTTTACCATTCTGAACCTCTTTTGCTATTATTCAAACTCCACTTTTAATTGCGAATTCCATTCCTTAAACTGATATGTAAATCCATTGTATTTAAAATCAGATGACATATCTGCCTGTCCGGATGAAAGGTTAATTTCTGTACTCTTGCTGTCCACATACCAATAAACATCATACCATGTACCCTTTGAGGTCAGCTTTGTAAGATCAACTGTACCCGAAAATACTCCGCTCTTGGATGATGTATTCTTTACTTTAATTACAGTGTCTCCGCTTCTTACGTTCAAAGTTACATCAGAATTTTTCAATGTGCCTATATTACCACTCACATTTAATACCGGCTTATTATTCGCTGATGAAATTTCCGCTTTTACATTTTTAAAGTTAGCAGCCACTTTCGCCTGCTCTGCCTCCTCCTCCGCAGTGTTTGTATAGTAGATTTTCAAATCTCCTTCCCAGTCCGCAAATCTGTAAACATTGCCATTACTGGATATGGAAACATCCATACTGTAAACTGCTTTTGTAGTAACATCAATATAGGCACCGGACTTCTTTTCAATAAGTATGATATCATACCATGTTCCTGATTTAGAAAGCTTTGTCAGATCAAAATCAAAAAGAAATCTTCCACTCGTTGATGTTGAATTTGCTATCTTTGTCACTTGATCTTCTGTTCTGATTCCTAACTGTATATTTTTATTGTCGATTCCCTTTGTTGTTCCCTGAACTCTAAGAACTGGTTTTGTATTCTTTAAAATCAGTGTAGCTTTTATCTGCTTAATTGCCTGTCCCTTTGCAAGACCTGCCGCCCCATCTTTCTCAAAATATATTTTCAATTGACGGTTCCATTCAGCAAACTTGTAGTTTCTGTCATTATAATTAACTATATCTGCCATATTTGCTGATGCCACTGTCACATCTTTGTAAGTGCTGAAAGACTTATTGCCGATGATAATGTCATACCATGTACCTGCAATAGTAAGCTTTGTCAAATCAAAAGTAAATGACAGTTTATTTCCAGTCCCCTTATTCTTCACTTTTATAATCTTATCTTCTGTTCTCACTCCAAGATACATTGCTGATGCATTTTTCATTGTTCCTGTAACTGTCATTACCGGCTTTCCTGATTTCTTAGCAATTGTTACTTTGACATTTTTTAAATCCTCCGCAACCTTGGAATAAGTAATCTTAAGTGCCCTCTCCCAATTCTGGAAAGAGTAAACCCTTTTGTTCATTGTCAATGTCTGACTCATATCCGCTGCTGCAACTGTAATATCCCTATAATCATCTGAGCCATTGGTTCCAATGATTACATCATACCACGTGTCTGCACTGCTTAACTTTGATAAGTCAAATTTAAAGTAAAGCTTATTTCCTTTTCCGGTATTCTTAACTTTTATGATCTTGTCTTCCGTTCTGATTCCAAGGAATTTACTGGAGGCATTTTTCATTGTCCCCTGAACAATAAGACAAGCCTTCCCTTTTGACTTGACAATCTGTGCAGTAACCCCTTTAATATCTGTTAATGCCTTATCATAATAAACTTTTAACTGACCTTCCCAATCTGCAAATTTGTATATATGCTTTCCTGCTGTTACTGCAGTGTCCATATTTGCAGCACTGGTACTGATATCCGTACTATCACTAAATCCCTTATGTCCTACAATTATGTCATACCATGTACCAGACTTTGGAAGTAAAGAAAGATTGACTTTAAACTTTAAATTGTTTCCCGAAGCCTGATTGGATACTGTTGTAATTATATTATCTTCATTTCTCAGTCCTAATTTATACGAAGATGCGCTTTCAGATGCAGTTCCGGTAACAACAAGATATGCCTGACCGTTTGCTTTTTCAATGACCGCTTTCTGATTGCTTATCTTAACCGGAGCATCAGAATACTGAAGTTTCAACTGTCCTTCCCAATCCTGGAACGTATAAACACTCTTTCCCGACTCCAATTTCTGATTCATGTCTGCATTGGATGTTGACAAGTCATAATATGTCTTATCATCCTTGTATAAAATAAGTACATCATACCATGTGTCCTTCATTGTCATCTTGGACAAATCAATAGTTGCTGCAAATTCTCCATCTGTCTTTTTTGTATTTTCCGCTTCAATTACAGTATCTCCGGTTCTGATTGCCAGACTAAGATTATTTGCTTTCGTCTTTGCTATGGTGCCCGATACAGAAAGCACAGGCTTTCCGCCACTTGTTGTCATCAATGCCTTAAGTCCGCTAAAATCCTTTACAATTGAGTATTGAATTTTAAGTAGTCCGCCATATTCTTCAAAATTATATTTCTTTTCTCCCACAATAACATTCTGATTCATATCTGCTACTGAGGATGCTATGTCATAATATGCGATTTCATTCACACACTTAACCTGTATGTCATACCATACTCCTGCTGAGTAAAGCTGCTTCAGCGGAAACTCAAAGGAGAATTTTTTTCCTTCATTAATTTTATTTTCTGCTACATACTGCTGCCCGTCTGTTGCCGTAAGCACCAGTTGATAATCTTCTCCACCAATACCATATTTCAGTGTTCCCTCTACCTTAAGAACTGCCTTTCCATCTGACTTTCCAAGAGATGTCTTGATGTTTTCATATGCGTCCAGCATTCTGGTGATTTTTAACGCCTTTTCATCGCTAAGTCCATATTGGGCATTTCCGCTGGAAAGGGAATATTTTGAAAGATCTAAATTTTCTGCATTAATAGACCATTCACACATTGTTCCGTTTTCCGTAAGAAACAGTGTAAGATTATTTGATGATTCCTTTAATTTTTTAAGAGGTATTTCAAACTGAAAAGCAGTCTTATCTCCCCCCTTATAATTGTTATCCACTAAAAACGTGGATGTTGAATCATCACCATCAAAATTCCCAACTCTAAGTTGCATTACTCTTTCTGCATCTTCGGAAACAGAATATAATGTTCCTGTTAATTCTAAGTAAGGTTTACCTTTCTTTTCGCAGAAAGATGCAGCTATTTTTCCCTGAGTAGCATTGTAAAACAACGGAGATGATACATACCGGAACTTTCCATTCTTTCCGTTAAATACAATGTAGTAATACGGTTCCTCTTTAGATGGCTTTGAATCCGTAAAGGAAGATGTGAGAATATCGATATTCTCTTCCATCGCCGTTGCCGAATCATCAAATATAATGCTTGAACTTCTGTATACATTCTTTCCTTCCGGATCAATAAAGGAACTCCATGAGGTGCTTCCGTCTACTTCAAATTCAATATTTACTGCCTCACCATTCATCCACGTTTTCGGACTCATTTTGGGAATGGTAATCGGATATGTTCCCGTTTCCTTTCCCGATGTTACATATAGAAAATAATCTCCCGGATTATATGTTACGCCATCAATCTCAAAGGTTCCATCTTTTAATTTTGTATAATTTAACTCATCACATTTTTCCAAATCAAAAGTATCATTCTTAGAAAAATAGATCTTAACATCACTCTGCTTTGCAAATCGCTCTTCTAAAGTAATATTTAAATTATATGTATGTATTCCTTTTTGAGTCATTGAAACAAAGTCAATTCCCACAATTTCATATTTTTCATCGGAAAGACTTCCAAGTTTGCCTCCACCTATTATCCCGGTAAGAAACAATGTGACAATAACTGCTGCTGCAACAACAATGACTGCTGTTATGGCTGAAATTATTCCAATTTTAGCTTTTCTATTTATCTTCTTCATTGCTTCCTCCTACCAGACAAATGTCACAACACTTTGTGGCTGTATTTCATATGTAAAACATTTTTCATCATAGTGAACATCCACACTGTTTGCGTATTTATCACTCAAGTTTGTTACAACGGTAACAACATGTCCGTCTGCCCTTAGAAATGCTGATGCCAGCATTTCCGGATTATCACTTTCACATGCGATTACCTTTGCATTGCCATCTTCCGTGTGTATATATTTTGATATATGTGCCATGGAATAATATGCTGAATTTTTTGAAATACTGCTGTCTTCTTTTGATACATTGACAACCCCAAGACAATCATTGGTTGTCATTGCAGGCGTCCCATCATCATACAATGCCAAATTCCAGTATATGGTTGATGCTGAACCATAATTCAGTGGTGTAAGTATCATATTTTCCAGACTGTAACTTAAGTTGGATGCAAAATCCGCACTCCATGTACCTTCTGCAATTTCTGTCAGGAATGTTTTTGTATCATATTTCTCGTTATAAACCTGAAACCCTTGTCCAAAATCATCTGCCGACTGAAATGTTCCATATCCGTGAAGTGCCATACCTGCCACATATTTTGCCACATCTTTATCTCCAAGTATGGCTTCCGCATAATCATCCACTGTTGTATTTACTGTTGAATCGTAATTATGATCATAGGCAAGAAGCTTTGTATCAAGCCCTGCTTCCTCCAATTTTTCACCAGTATACTTAATCACTCTTGCCATCTGAAATTCATCCATTGCCATAACGGGATAACGCATATTATCTACCATCGGTTCATTCTGCACGGAAAGATATTTAATATTGATTCCCTCATCCTTGTAAGACTGAACATATTTCACAAGATACTCAGCATATACCTCTTCGTAATCCTGAGACAACGAACCCCTGTTTAATACCTTTGATTCTTTCATCCATGCCGGTGCCGACCAGGATGCTGCAATGATTTCCACATCAGGATTAATTTCCAATATTTCTTTTAACACAGGAATTAATTCCTGTTTATCATATTTTATTGTAAAATGCTCCAATTTTTCATCAGTTTGCCCTTCCGGCATATCATCCAGTGAAAAATACTGCATCTCCCCATCTATATATGTAGTGTAGTCTGAAGCCCCGACAGGCACCCTCACCATTTCAAACGCTGCACCTTTTTTTGTACTGTATAAAGTTTCCAGCACTTCTTTTCTGTCCTCTTCTTTCATGTTTGACAGCACATAAGCTGCTGAATGGGTCAATGCTCCACCGAACCCTTCCACTTCCTGTTTTACCTCTGTCTCATCCACAGAAATAATGGTGTTTACTGACGTGTCATCCACATCTGCAAATGTTAAGTCGGATTCTCTCGACATTAATTTTGATTTTGTTCCTGTTGTTTCATATACCTGTACATATCCTTCCGTTGACGCCGTCTTTTTCCCACAACCTGCTGTCATTCCGATTGTCACCACCATAATCAACGTCATAGATATGAATATTTTCATTTTTTTCATAATGTCCTCCAACGCTATTCCTTAACTGCACCTGCACTGATTCCGCCGATAATATATTTCTGACAGATGAAGAATAAAATTATCATTGGCACTGACAGTATTACAGAACCTGCTAACATTACCGGGTATATTTCCGGATTGGATGAACCTGCCGCAATCAAAGAGCCAAGTCCCATTGCCAGTGTATAATTTTCTTCTGACGATGTTGCAACCAATGGCCATAGGAAATTGTTATAATTCCACATAAATGTTGTAACTCCTGTTACAATCAACATAGGAGAAGCCATTGGAAGTGCAATGCGAAAGAAAGTCTGTAATCTTCCTGCCCCATCGATCATCGCTGCTTCTTCTAATTCTTTACTAAAAGAGAAGAAATGCTGCCGCATCAAAAAAACATTATATATTGACATTGCGAACGGTAACATAAGAGCCCATAAAGAATCGTAAATTCCCATCTCTCTGCATATAATCAGATTCGGTATCATCATTACCGTTCCCGGTATCATCATCGCCATTATAACAATTTTAAACAATATATTTTTACCTTTGAAATTAATTCTGGCAAATGCATATCCTGCCATACTGTTGAAGACAGTATTTATTGCTGTATTCACAAGTGCAACAATCAATGTGTTTCTTAAAAGAATTCCTGCATTCAGGTATTCCAGTGCCCGACTGTAGTTTTCAGTCTTAAAGAAAATATTTCCATCTGTATTTCTTGGAATAAGAGTGAATTTTACATAACTTAACATTCCCTGTGCATTTCCTGTTTCTTTAAAGGATGATGCAATCAGCCATAAAAACGGAAGTATGAAAGAAACTGCCAGTATCATGAGAATTGCGTACAATGCTGTTCTTTTTGCCGTTCTTACAGGTTTTATTTTTTTCCTTCGAATGACGATTCCTGCGTCATTATGCTTTTCTGTTCTTCTTGACACGACGTTTCTTACCTCCTTCCCCTTTGTCTACATCCTGGGGCTGCACTTTAAATTGAATAAAGGTAATGATCATTATGATAAAAAACAGAATGTAAGACATTGCACAGGCAATACCCATATGGTTATATTCAAATGCCTGATTGTAAAGTCCAAGCATATATGTCATCGTAGATTTTTCCGGTCCTCCCCCGGTTGTTAAATACATCTGGTCAAATGCCTGAAAAGCTCCAATCACGCTTGTAATTGAGATAAAGAAAATGATTGGTGTTACAGATGGCAGTGTTACATGAAAAAACTTACTAATCGCACCTGCCCCATCAATTTCCGCCGCTTCATACAAGGATTCGTTAATCCCTTTCATTGCCGAAAGCATAATCAGTGTATTGTATCCAAGCCCTCCCCATATTGCCATAACTGCCAGCGTATATAAAGCTGTACTTTTTGTGGCAAGAAATGAAATATGGGTTCCAAGAATCTGATTAATCATACCGTGCTGAGGGTCCAGCATAAACATCCATATAGCCGCAATAGCAACACCTGATGTAACGGATGGAATATAAAATATGGTTTTAAATATTCCTTCTCCCCTTATTTTTGAGTTTAATAATGCCGCTACAATCAGTACAAGAATTACACTTGCGGGTACCGTAAGTATTATGTATTTTATTGTCACAATTAACGATGGCCAGAAATCATCATACAGTCCCTGATAGTTGGACAATAAATGGGTGTAGTTTTGAAATCCCACAAATTTCATGGAACTTCTCATGTTCCAGTCATTTAAGGATATTACAAATGCAATAAGCATAGGTGCTAACTGGAAAACAATAAAGTATATTAATAAGGGCAGGACAAACAACCAACCTGTTATGTTTTCTCTTGACTGCTTTGTTGCAAAAAATTTTCTCTTCTTTGCCACTGCAGCAGTTTTTGCTTTTGCTGTCATACATATTCCTCCTATGGGAATGCTTTGGGAGAAAATAGTAGATTTTGCTCCCATACAAAATTCCCAATATCAAGCTTCTTATAATCCTAATGCTGCCTTAGCTGTATCAGCAGCTTCGTCAAGATTCTTTTGAATATCACCACCATTTAAGATTTTTTCCAATGCTGATGCAAGATAATTGTCATTCACTTCAAGCCATCCGTTTAACTGTGGTCTTGCTACCGCCGTATTCAACTGTTCCAGCACAACTTCCTTTAACGGATTATCTGTTTTAGCCAATGACTTAATTGCTGAAAAGTTACCTGTATATTTAGAAATTTTCTCGCTGCTTTCTGTCTTAGACAAATATTCAACAAACTTAAATGCCTCATCCTGTTTCTTGGATGCACTGTATATTACAAGATTTTCGCCACCAATATTGGAGCAGGATGTTCCTCCCTCTTCTTTTGCAGGAATCAGCATTGCACCAAACTTAAGATCCGGGAAGTTTGTCTGTAAGGAGTCAATATCAGAACCACCACCTAATGTAAATGCCACATTTCCGTTACCAAATGCAGATGTGGAATTTCTGATTTCTTCCGGTGAATATTTATACATATCTACAAGGAACTGACACGCCGCCACACCGTTGTCATCATTAAATATAAGTTGTGTCATGTCTTCATTTGTAAAGTTTCCGCCTGCAGAGCAAAGAAATGCCTGAAAATACCACGAAGAATATCCGCCCGTACCAATTCCGTCAAATGCCGCTTTGGTTGGATTTGCTGCCACTTCTTTTGCAATTTTAACCATATCATCCCAATCTTTTGGAAGATTATTTTCATTTACCAAAGACTTGTTATATAAAAATACCGAAGTGGTAATCGTAAGTGGAACACCATATGTTTTTCCATCCAGAATGCATGTATCATATGCACTGGAGAAGAACATATCTTCGCTTACCGTCTCTGAAGATTTTACCTTATCTGTCAGATCAACCAATGTTCCGTCTGAACCAAACTCCGCCATTCGCGGCTGGTCAAGATAAGAGACATCCGGTCCCTTTCCATTGGCAAGTGCACTGTTCAATTTTGTGTTAAAACTATCCTTTGGGATAAATGAAACTTTCACTTTAATATTTGTGTCTTCCGTAAATTTTGCAATTAAGTTTTCAAAATCTTTTTTGTCCTCCAAGGACTGTGGTTCATATGCCCAGAATGAAAGTCCGTCCGATTCACTTTCCGATGATGAGTCTCCACCACATCCTGTAAGCATTGTCATGGTGGTCACTGTTATGGATGAAACTAATGCCACATTTAATAATTTTTTTAAGATTCCTTTTCTCATTTACTTTTTCCTCCTGATATGTATTTATATTTCATTGTGAGAAACGCCGAAAGTTCCTCATCTGATATTTCTCTATTTTGTTGAACCATTGACCATCAGAATCGGTTCAATAAACATTTCTGTGCCAACATATTCACCGGATTTTATAACTTCTACCATTCTCTCTGCCAAAGCCTTTCCCGCTTCATATACAGGCTGCTGCATAGTTGTCAGATTTGGTGTTACCATCTTCTCATATCCCAGTCCGTCAAATCCGATGATTCCCAGTTCGTCCGGTATGCTTATATCTTTTTCTTTTGCATATCGTACCGCTCCAATTCCCAGCACATCACTGGCGCATACAATACCATCCAACTTTGTTTTTTCAAATATTGTGGTGGCTGCTTCGTATCCATTGACCTCATGGTTTAAAACTCTTAATACTCCATTTTCCGGAATCGGTATGTTGTACTCATTCATACAATCGATATATCCCTGATATCTGTCTTCCGAATAACTCAATTCATTTTTGATTCCTATATGGCCGATTTTTTTATAGCCACGCTGAATCATATACTCTGTGGCTTTGTAACTTCCCAGATAATTGTTAATATCTACCCAGTTATTCTTATGACTGCTATTGCCAAACATTATAATTGCTTTCTGTTCTGAAAGTTCCATCAGTTTCTTTTCCTGCACGTCATTCAGACCCATCGCTATAATTCCATCACAGGTTGCCTTTTCGTAATTATCCCTGCAAAGAAGCATGGAATAACCGTTTTCTCCCAGGCGCTCTCCAATTCCTGCAATAGATTGCAGTGTAAACGGATGAAGCGCATCAATATCATCTGCTATATACACACAAATAATATTGGTTTTCCTTGTTGCAAGAAGCCTTGCCACCATATTAGGATGATATCCCATATCTTCCACTGCCGCCTTAATTTTTTCATATGTTTTCGGCTTTAGTTTCTCCGGTTCATTGAAATATCTTGAAACCGTCATTGCCGAAACCCCAGTTGCCTGAGCAATATCTTTTATTGTTGCCATAATACCCCTTTCAATTACTTCACTTTAATTTTTATTTTTTTAGAATATCCACCTAAAATTTTCTTGTTATCAATCACTGAATATGCTCTTATTTTTGCGAAGTATGTTCCCCTCTTCTTGATTTTATAAGTGCACTTCCGTTTTGTACCAGAAAAAATACTTTTGATTTTTTTATATTTTCCTTTTTTCCCAGAAGCCAAATAAATTTGATAGCCTCTTGCACCATTTACTTTCTTCCATGAAAGTTTTATTTTTTTTCTCTTTACTTTTGCCTTGATTTTTGTTTTTGCTACCTTTGTTGCTGTAGTCAAAAGACTTTCTTTTCCTGTATGCATCTTTCCATCTATGGTTGTATAGGAACAGATTTTAAATTTATATGTACTTCCCGATTTTAATTTTGAAACCTTATATGACGTATGGTAGGACTTCAACGACACTATTTGAACAAATTTTCCATTTTTATATTGATATATACAATATCCCTCTATGCCATCACTTTTTGTCCATTTCAACGAAATACTGGAAACTGTCTGTGTTAAAGCCGTAAAATTCTTAACTGACTCCGGCAATATTTTAAAGGTGATTTTTTTTACCCCATCATAGTTTCCTTTTCCCGTAACAATTATTGTGGCTGTTCCACACTCAATATTGTCACTATACTTTAATGTATAATCTGTGTTCTCAACCAGCGTTCTGTCTCCATATTTTACTAAAACAGACGGAGTAATACTTTTTCCGGTGTAGATCTGGTTGGAAACGCTGCTTATAGCAGCGTCGCCAATTTTGATCTGTAGGAAGGAGTATGAAATGAATTTATCAATAATTTGTACTAATTCCTTATTTATATAACTTTCGTTCGTAACTGATGCTGACCACTTATTTTTTATTGATTCAAACGAATCTCTTTTGAGATTTGCACTATCTATATTTATGTTATAAAGTCCCCAGCTATTTGTTCCATCACC
>JAUUNJ010000345.1 GCA_030844625.1 Roseburia sp.
ATAAATAGTTTTGCAAACAAAAGGAGGAAAGCATGAGAGTCTATAGTGAAGAAAATTTAAAGGAAAGTACAGAAGAAAGAGTAGAAAAAAAATTAGAAGAAATTTATTGCAATAATTGTGGCAGAAAAATTAAAGTGCAGAATGGAATTGTAAGAGAAGGCGTTCTATCGATTGATTATAAGTGGGATTATTTTTCTGAAAAAGATGGAATGAAACATTCTTTTGATATATGTGAAGAATGTTATGACAAAATAATAAAAAACTTTGTATATCCGGTTTCTGAGATGGAATATACAGAATTGCTATAAAAAAATTTTTGTGCTACTATATCATTTATAAACGGTCCGGTGGACCGTTTAATATATGCCCGGCAGTAAAAAGCATAGGGCAGGATATGGAGAAAAACAATGCTTGATATTTGTTTGCTAGGTACAGGCGGAATGATGCCGCTTCCACGAAGATGGCTTACCGCACTTATGTGCAGATATAACGGAAGTAATATTTTGATAGACTGTGGAGAAGGTACACAGGTAGCTATAAAGCAGAAAGGATGGAGTTTTAAGCCTATTGATGTGATCTGTATCACTCATTATCATGCAGATCATATTAGTGGTCTTCCGGGACTGCTTCTTACCATGGGAAATGTGGAAAGGACAGAGCCGCTTACAATGATCGGACCGAAAGGGCTGGAGAGAGTTGTGAATGCACTTCGGACGATTGCACCGGAACTGCCTTTTGAAATCAGATTCATTGAACTAACAGAACCGGAGCAATCCATACAATTTGATGGCTTTAGGATTAATGCATTTAAAGTAAAACACAGTGTGACCTGTTATGGATATTCTCTTGAGATAGACAGAAGTGGAAAATTCAATGCAGAGAAAGCAAAGGAATTAAACATTCCTGTACAGAACTGGGGAAGGCTCCAGAAAGGAGAGACACTTACAATAGAAGGTAATGTATATACTCCGGATATGGTAATGGGAGCTGCCAGAAAAGGATTAAAAGTTACTTATTCCACGGACACAAGACCGGTAGACTCCATAATAAAAGCGGCAGAAAATGCGGATTTGTTTATTTGTGAGGGAATGTATGGTGAACCGGATAAAGATGCAAAAGCCAGAGAGTATAAACATATGACTTTTAGAGAGGCTGCCTGTATAGCAGCGCAGGCACAACCAAAAGAAATGTGGCTGACACATTACAGCCCGTCTCTTGTAAGACCTGCAGAATATATGGATACGGTTACGGATATTTTTCCAAATGCGAAAGCTGGAAAAGACGGAATGTCTGTGGATTTAGTATTTGAAGATTAACAGAGGTATTGATTTTGAAGGATATAAAAATACTTGCAATTGAAAGTTCCTGTGATGAGACAGCGGCATCTGTTGTGGTAAACGGTAGAGAAGCTCTATCTAATGTGATTTCGTCGCAGATAGATCTCCATACTTTATATGGAGGGGTTGTACCGGAAATTGCATCGAGAAAACATATTGAAAACATAAATTATGTCATAGAGAGAGCATTGAAAGAGGCTGACTGCACTTTAGATGATGTTGATGCTGTGGGTGTCACATATGGTCCGGGTCTGGTGGGGGCTCTTTTGGTTGGCGTTGCAGAAGCAAAGGCAATCTGCTTTGCAAAAAAAATCCCGCTCATTGGTGTGCATCACATAGAAGGACATATATGTGCCAATTATGTGGAAAACAAAGAATTGAAGCCGCCTTTTGTATGCCTTGTTGTATCCGGAGGACATACCCATCTGGTGGTAGTGGAGGACTACGGGAAATACAGAATACTGGGTAAGACAAGAGACGATGCGGCAGGGGAGGCGTTTGATAAAGTTGCAAGAGCAATCGGTCTGGGGTATCCGGGAGGTCCTAAAATTGACAAAATATCAAAAGAGGGAAATCCGCATGCCTATGAATTTCCAAGAGCCAAAATAACTGACAGTATCTATGATTTTAGCTTCAGTGGATTAAAATCAGCGGTTTTGAATCAGTTAAATGTATCGCAGATGAAAGGGGAAGAAATTAATGCGGCAGATGTGGCGGCATCCTTTCAGAAATCTGTGGTAGATACATTGTTAAGCAGAGCCATGCTTGCTTTGGAAGAAACAGGAATGAAAAAGCTGGCAATCGCAGGAGGCGTGGCTTCAAATACAGCTATAAGAGCTGCTTTTGAAACAGAGTGTGCAGACAGGGGCATTGAATTCTATTATCCTTCGCCGGTTCTTTGCACAGATAATGCGGTAATGATTGGTTCGGCGGCTTATTTTGAATATATGAACGGGGTAAGACATGGATGGGATTTAAATGCCATTCCCAATTTAAAGTTAGGTGAGCGATATGAGTAAAGTAACAGCGATAGTGCTGGCAGCGGGAAGCGGCAGCAGAATGAAAAGTTCAACAAAAAAACAGTTTATGGATTTAAAAGGGAAACCGGTAATCTGGTATTCCCTTTTCGCGTTTGAAAAAAGCTGCGTGGACCAGATTGTTTTAGTGACGGGGCAAGAGGATATAGAATATTGTCAGAAAAACATAATTGAAAAATATGGATTTAGAAAAGTTGATGCAGTGGTGGCGGGCGGAAAAGAGCGGTATGAATCCGTGTATAATGGTTTGAAAAAAGTCACAGGGGATACCGTACTCATACATGATGGGGCGCGACCGCTTATTTGTAACGAGATAATAAACCGATGTATAGAGGGGGCAGAACTATACAGTGCGTGCGTAGCAGGAATGCCGGTGAAAGATACGGTTAAAATTGTCAAAGAAAATAATGTTGTAGAATGTACACCGGATAGAAATAAAGTGTGGATTACGCAGACCCCTCAGGCATTCCGATATGACCTTGTAGAAGAAGCGTACAATAATATGATAGGAAGTGGAGCGGTAAATGTGACAGATGATGCTATGGTGGTTGAACAGTTCACCGGTCATGAAGTGCGATTTGTAAGGGGGGATTATAGCAATATAAAAATTACTACACCTGAAGATGTTGCTCTTGCAGAGACACTGATTTTCAAAGAAAATAAAAAAATGTAAAAAAAATAAAATTGGTGTTGACACTAAAAAAAAATAGTGATATTATAGTCAAGCACGTCACAGAAAACGTGTTTTGGAGAGGTGTCCGAGTGGTTTATGGTGCCGGTCTTGAAAACCGGTGAGGGTCAAACCTCCGTGGGTTCGAATCCCACCTTCTCCGTTGTGGATTTTATATCTGCACAGTTATTATCAACTGCTTGGAGAAGTACCCAAGTGGCTGAAGGGGCTCCCCTGGAAAGGGAGTAGGTCGTTAATAGCGGCGCGAGGGTTCAAATCCCTCCTTCTCCGTTTGAGAAAACTTCTCAAAAGAGACTTGAAAAAAGTTAAAAAAGTTGTTGACAAACGGTTGTGTCTATGATATATTATTCAAGCTGTCGTCAAGACAGAACAAAGAAGAGAAAACTTCTAAAAAAACAAAAAAGTTGTTGACAAAGAGTTACAGCTGTGATATATTAAACAGGCTGTCGCTAAAACAGAGACAACAAACAGGAACATTG
>JAUUNJ010000346.1 GCA_030844625.1 Roseburia sp.
ACTTAAATGAAAAACTAAATTCCAGCTGTGGATTATCTCAGTAACTATGCGGGATTAAATTCTGTAATGCACCTTAACAATTCTATTTTTTTGTCTTATAATAAACCTGTAAGCACTCATGATTTATGTTTTTATGCATACTAACCGGGCATCTGAAAATAGTGTGCGAGACTAAATTCCACATGCCTTATGTGCAAGACTAAATTCTGGTGCAGTGAAATCTGCCTGTGCTTTACCATTTTATTTTATAAGTTTTGGACTAAGCATAACATCATCAGGTGCGATTGCCTTTAATCCTAATGCTTTGTGCAGTTTGTTGTCCAAGAGTAAAAGAGAGAGTTCATATGGGCTATGTCCATTAAGACTGTCTCTTTTTTCGTTGTTTATGTGATTCATCATAAGTCTGACTTTCTCGTCATTTAAATCAGCGAATGAACTCCCTTTCGGACGGATGTAGCGGATATACTCGTGGTTCTTTTCGCAGGCACCTTTTTGCCAAAAGCTGTATGGATCACAGTAAAAGACCGTCGTGCTTTTACTTCCGTCACAGAATTCCTCCATCTCTTCACGAGCTGAGAATTCTGAACCTCCATCCGTGAGGATCACCGGAAAAAGCTTTTTGAATGCATCCTGTCCTAACACTGTTTCAAGCCATACAAAGACCTCTAACACGCATTCCTGGTCTTGATATTCCAACAGGAACATAAGCATAAGATTGCAGTTGCGGAATGTAAAGGTCAAGAGGGCGCAGCTTTCGCCTTTCATTCCTTCCACGCAGTCCATTTCCACAACATTTATATCTGGATGATCTTTCATATAATTCTGGAAATTTTCGTAGTTATGACCTTGACGATAAGAACGATCTTTTGCACTGGTCTGTGTAGGTTTCTTGCGTTTCTTATAACGTACAGAACGTCTTAAGTCACCATTGCGGACATCGAATACACAATCATTGATGTAGGAGTAAAGTGTTCTTCTGGAGCAACCCAATTCTTCTGCATGAGTAGCATAAATATGACCGATGGACTGATGCTTCTCCTTGATCAATGGAACCAATAAATCATTCATGGATTGAATGCTTTCCGGAGTCTGGTTAATGCCGACTCTGCAATCGACTAGCACGCTACGGTACTCATCATGGGCATATTTGGATGAATAAAACTTTCTGGGCATAAGACAATGGGTCTTTTTACCACAGCCATTACATACGTAGGGAGGTTTATTCAGTTTCTCACATTCAGCTGTCTCATATGCGGGACATATATCAGTGCAGCGAAAGGATGGTTTTCTGCAAAGCTTACAATGAATGCCACACATCTTATCACACAAGCATGTCACCTTACAGTTCTTGCGATGAATACATGGCGGGTGAGTGTAACCTGAATCCGGACGTTCTTTTGTATGTGCGTGGAGACGTACTTCCTTTGATATGGTAGATGGATTTTTACCAATAATTCGTCCAATTTCAGTGAAGCTTTTATTCTCAGTAAGACCTTTCTCGATATCAACACGCTGTTCAAATGTTAAATGTTTCTGATTGCCTTTATTTTTCATAATTATCTCCAATCTGCACAGGCAGGCAATCAGCTGCAAGTACATTATACGGAGTAATGATTATCAAAGACAATATGGCAAATATGTGTGCAAAAGTAACTTCGACCTATATGGAATTTACTCTTGCATTTGGCCCAAAACCGGAATTTAGTTTTTCATTTAAGTATTCTTTTCTCCATGGCTATATTTTAGCACATATAGCACTAGAAGTAAACATGTGTTCTTTTTTTGAGTAAAAAATTTGCTCGTCTAACTCATCGGTTAAATGTATTTTTTAATTCTACCTTGCAAGAGTAAATTCTATACCTGTAGAAATTACTTCTGCATGGATTTTTCCTTCTTCTTTTTATAAAATACTACTGCAGATGATCCCCTGCCTGTGCAGAAGGAGGATAAAATGAATACAGGAAGACCAAAAGGCAACCAAAAACATCTTGACTTATCTGCACGTATTATAATCGAACAGCATTTAAATAACGGTGATTCATTTAGAAGTATTGCAATAGAATTAAGCAAGGATCCAAGTACCATATCCAAAGAAATCAGACGTCATTCCATTATCAGGGAAAGAAGCGCAGATGCATTTGCCCCTATTCCCTGTGCAAACAATTATGATAGTTCAAAGCCGCGGACAAATATATGCAATGTCATGCATATGTGCGGTGATAATGAATGCCGGCGCAAATGTGTCCTCTGCAGAAAATTCAGATGCAGCGATGTCTGTAAATTTTATAAACCAAGAGAATGTGAAAAATTAAATAAACCTCCTTATGTGTGCAATGGATGCAGCAAGAGAACGAATTGCATGATGGACAAAAAGATCTATTCTTCAAAATACGCCCAGGACTCCTATGAAGCCCTTAGGACTACCAGCAGAGAAGGGATCAACCAGACACCGGAAAGTATACAGAAACTGGACAACCTGTTGTCACCGCTTCTCAAAAAAGGACAGTCCATTGCCCACATCTACGCATCTCATGCTGATGAGATCGCCTGTTCCAGAAGAACCATATACTCTTATATAGACCGTGGCATTTTTCAAGCCAGAAACATAGATCTGCGCCGTAAAGTGGTATACAAGCAGAGAAAAAGAAAAACCACTACCAGCCTTAAAGACAGAAGTTTTCGAAAAGACCGGGGCTATAAAGAATTCCTGGAATATATCGCAGCGAACAAATCTGTTTATGTAGTCGAAATGGATACTGTTGAAGGAGCAAAAGGTACCAGTCCCTGCTTTCTGACTATGTTCTTTCGAAACTGTAGCCTTATGCTTATGTTTCTTTTAGAAGAACAGACCCAGAAAGAAGTAACTAGGATTTTTGATCATTTAACAGAGTTACTTGGAATTGAACTGTTTCAGAAACTTTTCGAAGTAATACTTACAGACAACGGGCATGAATTTCAGGACCGGCAGAGTCTGGAATATAGCAAAAATGATGAAGTACGCACACGCATTTATTATTGTGATCCCAACCGTTCTGATCAAAAAGGTGCTCTTGAAAAGAATCATGAATATATAAGGTATGTCCTGCCAAAAGGAACAAGCTTTGAAAAAATGACAGACAAAACAACGCTGCTGTTATTAAATCATATCAATAGCGAAAAACGGGACAGCCTCAATGGACACAGTCCATATGAAGTATCCCGTCTCCTGCTGGATAACAGACTTCATAAAGCATTAGGATTAGCAGAGATACCAGCCGATGAAGTCACATTGATACCAGCATTAATAAAATAATAATAACAATACAGGCACAGGCAAGTTTCATTGCATAGAATTTAGTCTTTCCAACAGACATGTGGAATTTAGTCCTGCACACTATTTCCAGATGTCCTTTTATCATGCAAAAAACTATGCTGTTTATGCCGTATAAAAGCATTATATACTAAAAAAATCAAGTTGTATATCTCCGAAAATAGAATTAAATCCCGCATAAAATCAAGGTATATTAGAATGTAGAATTTACTTTTTCATTCAAGC
>JAUUNJ010000347.1 GCA_030844625.1 Roseburia sp.
TGCTCCGCTGTAAGTCCTGTAGTACAAAGAACTACAGGTGTATTATTTCCCACCGCATACTCAAGCAGATCATCAACGGCTGATGCAACAGCAAAATCAATGATAGCATCTGCCTGAACCGTACATTCTTTGATTGAAGAAAATACCGGATATTCATTCGCTATTCCTGTATATACATCAACACCTGCAACAATCTGTATATCATTATCTTTCTCTACAAGGCCCGTAATAACTCTTCCCATTTGTCCATTACAGCCATGCATAATTACATTAACCATTTTAACCTCCGTACAAAACTGTCTTATTATCTTAGATTTTACTGATTTTTATTTTTTATCCAAATTTAAGTTATTTCTCCGTCTTTAAATTTATTAAAGAATTCCGTAATCTTCCATAGCTTTTTTTAGAACAGCTTTATTACTGTCAGTCATTTCTGTTAATGGTGCCCTGACCGGTCCCGCTGCATAACCTAACATACTCATGGCAGCCTTCACCGGAATCGGATTTACTTCACAGAACAATGCGCCGATTAAACCGATTGCTTCAAGCTGTAATTTCGTTGCTTTTTCAATATCTTTATCCATATATGCCTGAACCATATCATGAACCTGCTGAGGTGCAACATTTGACCATACTGAAATTACACCTTTGCCGCCTAATGATAATAAAGGAAGTACCTGATCATCATTTCCCGAATAGATATCAAGGCAGCCGTCTGCAAGGGCAGCCAATTTAGCAACCTGTGAAATATTACCGGACGCTTCCTTAATTGCCACTACATTCTTCACTTCCTTTGCAATCTTAACTGCCGTCTCCGGCAAAATATTAGTTCCTGTTCTTGATGGAACATTATACATAATAATCGGAATATTAACAGAATCAGAAATCGCCTTATAATATTCATACAATCCTGTCTGTGTAGCCTTATTATAATATGGAGTGACACAAAGAAGTGCATCTGCTCCAACTTCCTCTGCCTTCTTTGATAAATTAACAGACTCTCTTGTGCAGTTAGATCCTGTTCCTGCAATAACCGGTACTCTTCCTGCTACCTTGTCAACACAATATTTAATGGCCGCAAGATGCTCTTCGTCATCCATTGTTGATGATTCCCCAGTTGTTCCACAAACAATAATTGCATCTGTATGCCCTGCAATCTGATCATCAATAATTTTTCCAAATTCTTCAAAATTAATTGTTCCGTCTTCATTCATTGGTGTAATTACCGCAACACCTGCGCCTGTAAAAATTGCCATTTACACAACCTCCTAAAAATATATGTATTAAACCATAGTATCCTACTTTATTTGCATTAGAAAAGGAGCTTACACATAAGCTCCTTATAAGTATTCTGTTTAATGCTTATAAGTAGCTCTCCATCATAATTATGACAGTCATACGACTCTTAATCGTATGCCCAGGCAAGAACCTCCGGAAATCCCACCTTCGGCGCTATATCCTTTCAACTATAATCAACTGCCTCCGGGGCATCTTATAATGTACTAATATAATAGCGCAACCTCTACTATTATTTAACTATATTTATAATAACACCCACACATTACAGTGTCAACACTAATAACTGATTCTTGTTAATAATGTGGCTTTGTTATTAAAATATGCATTAAGATCTGTCTTAGTTATTTATTTTTAACCTTTTATTGGATAACATCCTTCTTAGAATTTTTCACATTGCATTCAATGCTGTCATCTCCATAGCCTTCCGGCATACCAAGTTTCTGATAAAGATATCCCAAATCAGTAATTTCACCTGTGTACCATTGTATCAGTGAAGAGGCTCCATTCTTAAAGTCCGTTGGGCTGAAAGAAAACCATGCATACCTTTCAACATATTCCAATTTGTCAAGTTCAGGAAGAACCATATTCATATAATCAATTACTTTCTGTCTCTGCTCCTTTGTCTTTCCCGGATCTCCACTAATAGCAAATTCCGTAATCCAGATTGGCTTGTGATACATTTCATAAGACTGTTTTACCAAATCGAGAAAAGCTTCTGCTCCTTCTTTTTGAAACCAATTCCAATAATGATGAATAGGAATAAAATCCACATCCATATTCTGTTCTTCCATCTTTTCCATAAAGGGCTGAAACCATTCGTCTGACCAGGGTGGACACAATGAAGTTGCCGGTGCTCCCACCAATACATTCTGATTCATAAATGCTTTCATTCCTTCAATTGCCGTATCAACATCCATATTTGACTGATCCACCCGGTCCGGTTCATTAAACGCCAAAACATATTTATATCCAAACTTATGGAATCTGCTAATTGTCTTTTGATCCGTTTCAGAAGTGGTCCACATCATTGGCACATATTCTAACTTCTGAAAGGATGTATACTTAAAGGGATTCATATCCCAGTTATAATACCATGAACCACCCCATTGATCCCCCTCTATGTTCTGTGCCATGTCTTTGTTGACACAATAGCCTTTCTTATTTACGTAAAAGGTAAATACATTGGAATAAACCTTTGAACCGTATGTCAGATCAGCTTCAACGTATACTTTATGAGCACTGACTTTCGTTGTATAATAATCGCATGATGTAGTCTTTTCATCTGTTTCAGTTACTAATGTATCATCAACATATACTTTATATCCTTCCACATCCCCCAGATTATCTGCTCCATTCCAGTTTATTGTAATATAACCTGCTGCTTTCAACGAACCTGCTTCCGGGTCAGTAATAGCATTTTCTTTCCATTGTGATGCATTGTTGCTTATTTTTTCTATTCGGTTACGATTATTCTCTTTTACTATCCATATAGAAATACTTATAATACTCACTATGGCAACAAAAAATATGGCTATAAGCATGATATATTTTTTTCTGCCTAATTTTCTTGATTCATATATCAAGTCTCTATTGAAACCGTTATTATTCTCCATATTATTTTCCTTTACCATCCATAATATTTTGCAAATGAAATGCATTGATATTCTATCAAAAAGAAGGGGTGTTTTACAACCCCTTCCTCTGATTCATAACGCTTATATTTTACTTTTTCACTTTAATATTTTTTGCTTTACTCCATGAACCATAAAGTTTTTTACTGCCGTTCTTAACATAAGCCCTTACTTTAATATAATAGCGGGTCTTTTTATCAAGTTTCTTCAATGTATAAGCAGTTTTCTTTACGCTTTTCTCCCAATAACCATTAAACTTTTTGCTGTCCGACCATCTAATCTGGTATCCTGCCACATTCTTAATCTTCTTGATAGAAACTTTAATTTTTCTGCCTTTTTTATTTTTTAATGATTTTATCTTTGCCTTGGCAGGCTTTGTAACAGTTGCCTGTGTTGTGTTGTTCTTTTGGCTATTACTGATATTATTTGTTGCATTACCTGTTTTATAATCCGTTGTAGGGTTTCCTAATTTTTTATATACCTCCCCACCTGCTGTAAGCCTTCCTGTGTAATAATACCACAGCGCTGTGCCCGGTTTCTTCTCAGCCTTAAATCCAAATGCAGCATATCTCTCTACATACTCTCTCTCATCCAGACCTT
>JAUUNJ010000348.1 GCA_030844625.1 Roseburia sp.
TTTGACAATTATATGCACAAATTAGCAGGATACTAATATTTTATCCTTTGCTGTCTCAGGCAATTGGGATTCTGCCAGAGATATGCTCACTATGAATTTTTTATCCTCGCTTAACTGTTCAAGTGTAGTAAGTAATTCCGAAAAGTCCAAATTCTCAAGGTGTGCAATTTTTAGTAAGCTGTCAAAAAATACACATTCAATGTCATGGTTTCCTGAAAGCAATCCGGATACGAATCCAATAAAACCTTCATATGTATTTACCGGATATTCAGTGATATTAATTAATCGTATCTGATTATTCAGTTCATACATATGCTGAGAACTTTTGTCCACATATACAATGGCTCCCTGTGCATCTTTCACTGCCTCGTTGGCTTTTTGCAGCATTTCTTTTGTTTTACCTTTACCTTTCGCTCCGCAGATGATTTGAATCATATCAGTGTCCTCCTTATTAAATTCTATATCAAGTACTACCACAATAGTACTTAGCTTCTATAAATTTCTCTCCATTCCATATCACCACGATTTAATGACTTAATAAGCAATTCGGCTGTAGCTACATTTGTAGCCAGCGGAATGTTATGTGTATCACATAATCTTATAGCTTTATGAATATCCGGTTCATGAGATTTCGGATTTAATGGATCTCTAAGGAAAATCAGTAAATCCATCTGATTCTGTTCAATTTGTGTACACATCTGCTGTTCTCCCCCCAAATGTCCGGCAAGATATTTATAAACTGTCAAATTTGCAGCTTCTTCAATTAATCTGCCTGTGGTTCCTGTTGCATATAAGGAATGCTTACATAAAATCCCCCGATACGCAATACAAAAATTCTGCATTAACTTTTTTTTGGAATCATGCGCAATTAAACCTATGTTCATAAATATCCTCCTATTCCTATATGACTATTATATAACTTTATATAAACGCTTTATTCCTTTGTAATCCTATATTTAATACTATACCAATTCCGCAATATAAACTCAACAGTGAAGTTAAACCATAACTTACAAACGGTAATGTTACCCCCGTATTGGGTAAAAGCATAGTAGCAACAGATATGTTTACGAAAGATTGTATTCCAATCAATACGCCAAATCCGAAACAGAATAACTTTCCGCTGGTTGTGGGGGCTCTGGAGCCTGTAATAAAGCATTCCACTATTATCATAAACAAAAGAATAATAACAGCCGCACCACCAATAAATCCTAATTCCTCACCGACAATGGTAAAAATAAAGTCTGTATGGGATTCGGAAAGCAGATTACCGTTTTTTACTGAAGTTGAATCATTGTTGTACAGCCCTTTACCGCTTAGACCTCCGGAACCAATGGCAAGCAATGAATTTTCCTGCTGCCACCGTATTGCCTTTGCATCTTCGTTATCTTTTTGGAAAAAACCGACAATTCTATTATACTGGTACTCCTGCAGTATCTTTTTTCCCGTCTCAGGCTGTATTACAAAATAGCCTA
The DNA here is from genome assembly GCA_030844625.1 of Roseburia sp. Taxonomy (GTDB): domain Bacteria; phylum Bacillota; class Clostridia; order Lachnospirales; family Lachnospiraceae; genus Eubacterium_G. The sequence goes on from JAUUNJ010000348.1 coordinate 1,476, forward strand.
AAATGCATACTACAGGTATGGAAATCACCAAAACTGCTGTTACGATCTTGTAATGAATTTCAGATAAAAACATTATAGCACAAAATGTAATAAAAATAACTATTGTTGTTGATAAATCCGGTTCAATAAATATAAGACCAATCGGTATGGCAACAAAGAAAACAGCGCCAGCCAAAGTCTTAAAACTATTGAGTGTTTCTCTCCGTTTATATAAGTAAGCCACAAGGAAAATTATCAAAAATATTTTTGCAAATTCTGATGGCTGGAATCTGGTAAATCCAAGATCAATCCATCTTCTGGCACCCTTGGTTACAGTACCTAAAATAATAACGCTCAACAATAAAACAATGGTTCCACCATAAATTGGCCAGTAGAATTTGAATAACAACTGGTAACTTAACAGTGTAAAAAATACCAGTGCGGCAATTCCTAATACAAGACCTATTATTTGTTTGAACTGATAATTCTCCTCGGCTCCTGCCGTGGCACTCCCGATTGTAAAGATTCCAATAAGAGTGAGTGACAGAACATAAATAATAAGTCTGAAGTTTAAATTAGATAATTTATAATTTTTTATTGTTTTACGTACTTTTTTTAACATTGAATTTAACCTCAAATTTTAACATGAAATCAGAAACTTATATTTTAACCTCTTTAATTGGTATGTTTGCCATAAGGCAAGGTCCCGATTCATGATGTATTTCAACGACACAGTTATCTGTGTCAATATCTATGTACTTTGAAATGACATTAATAATGTCTTTTTTTATTGCCTCTGTTGTATTTGGATTGCATCCAATTCTGTCTGTTACCAATAAAATCTGCAATCGTTCTCTGGCTACCCGTCCGGAATGTTTTCTATAAATAAATTTCCTGAAAATCATTTTAACGCCCCCTTACTAAAAATATTTTTGAAAAACAAAATGGAAAATTTGCTTTCATGATCCTTGTAAGGAATATTTTCACCGTTAAGTTTTCTGGCAATATTTGTTAAAGCCTTTCCGGTTGGTGTATTCTGGTCTACGACTGCTTCTCCTCTGTTAGTAGCAATGACTACGTTAACATCATCATTCAGACAACCAATAATTTCTGTTCCAAGTATTTCGAACACATCATTGCTGGACATCATGTCTCCCCGCCTTATTAATTCAGGTCTTAATTTATTTACCAATAAGTAAATCGGATGAATGCCATCCTTTTCAAGCAGACCAATAATTCTGTCAGCATCTCTAATGGCTGATACCTCCGGGGTTGTGACAACGACTGCCTTTGTTGCACCTGCAATTGCGTTCTGAAAGCCCTGTTCAATACCGGCAGGACAATCAATTAAAACATAGTCAAACTGTGTTTTTAAATTCGCGGTAAGTGCTATCATCTGCTGTGGGGTGATAGCATTTTTGTCTTTGGACTGGGCACTGGGCAGAAGGTAAAGATTATTGTGCTTTCTGTCCTTAATGATTGCCTGTTTTAAACGACAATTCCCTTCAATTACATCCACAATGTTATAGACAATGTGATTTTCCAGACCCATTACAACATCAAGATTTCTCAATCCTATGTCGGTATCAATAGCAATGACTCTTTTTCCAAGTTTGGAAAGAGCAATGCTTAAGTTTGCGGTAATGGTTGTTTTTCCCACACCGCCCTTACCTGAAGTTATGACTATTACTTCTCCCATATTTCCTCCTAAAATAAAATAGATATCGTTATCTTTTGTATTTTATTCAGGAGTAATAAATTAATCCAGAGTTACATTTTTTCTATCGTCACTTGTAACATCTTTATTAATGTCCTCATCTTTTAGTTCACCATAATAGTACTGTATTACGTTTTTAGCTAATTCCGCCGGATCGTGGGAGGAATTACAAAACGGTATTACTGCAGAAACCGCAATCTCCGGATCGTTATAAGGTGCATATGCCACAAATAATCCGTGGGAATTACGTTTCTTATTTTCCTGTGCCGTACCGGACTTTCCGGCTATACTGATTTTTGTATCTTTAAAGTACTTCATTACAGTACCATTGGTAACAACCTGTCTCATTCC
>JAUUNJ010000349.1 GCA_030844625.1 Roseburia sp.
TCTACATTCATATCAGCATCAAGGCTGTTTAAATGAAGTTCTTTTTTAATACGGTTTCTCATAATGTCCGCATTCATTAAATTCTGAAATACAGTTATGACACTTTCTGCAAATCTCTTGTTCGTATAAACATATCCGGTACTCTGTCTTGGCGTAACAACATATATCGCAGAACTTGTGTACTGCGGTACATAAGAATCCTTAATATAGGTATAAGTGCACATGACGCCTATACATCCAACCAGAACAATAAGCCACAATCCACGAAGCAAATCTTTTCCAATGGAGTATATGTCTATATTTCTTGTATTAATCCCTTTATTATTTGACATGACTAATCCTCCACCACTACCGCAAGATAAGTGCTTCCTGCGTTATCCTGTTCAGAACCCACTGCATATTGAACTGTATAACAGCCGGCTTTCTTGGTATCCACCGAAGAACTTATCACTGTAACTTTATCATTAGAAATACTATTTCCCTTGTAATCTTTGACCGATTTTATATAGCTTTTTTCGTCAAATTTATCACCCACTTTTAAATAGACGATATTTTCCTTTAAGGTTATAACAGGGTTCAAATTGTTTTCTTGCCTGATCACAACTGCTGCCTTAATCTTTGCCGTATCTCCCAGGCTGTTGGTAACCTGTGCCGTAATTGTATATTCTCCTGCTGTTCTGTTCGACACTGTGCTGGACAATATTTTTACATTTCTGCTGATATCACCATCATAGTCATCGGTTGCACCAATCACATCTGCAACACTCATTTCTGATCCCACCTCAAAACACAATTGTTGTGACAGTGTAAATTTAGGAGATTCATAATCTGTAAATCTGATCCTTCTTGTTTTCTTTGTTACATTATTATCTGAGTCAGCAACTGCATAAGTAACATTACAGATATGATTCTTCTTATCTGTAAATTTAGATACAGACTCAATTATAATACTTTTGGTCAGATCCCCGTCCTTCTCATCTTTAGCAATTACATCTTTCAATAGTTCTTCCTGTGCAGACTTAACGGAAACATCAATCTGCTCGGAACCAACCTGAATGACCGGATATGTTTTATCTATCGCCTGCTTGTCCTGATACCAGTTATAAGTAAAAACAACTGCTGCCGCCAGAAACATAACAATTATTCCAATTCTTACGTATTTCATTTCTCCTCCACTTCCATTGTCCAATAGCACACTATTGTTATAATTTTCTCAAAATAGCCCTGGTATGTCAACCTTTAGTGGGGAAATTATTAATCACCTGCCCTTAAAAGAATATATTAACACTTAACCTGCCGTTACAAACCTTTATAATAAAGACACAGAACTATCTGTAATTTTATTACAAAGGAGAAATACAATGAACAATTTTCAAAACATTATTCAAACTTATCTTAATTATTGCCAATTTCAAAAACGACTGGATCCAAAAACACTAAAAGCTTATAAAATTGATCTGGGACAATACTCAGATTTTGTATCCCATGAATTTGACAGGGCTGTAGATTTTTCCACACTGGAACTTTTTATTTCTAATCTTCATCTACATTATAAACCCAAAACTGCCAAAAGGAAAATAGCCAGCATAAAGGCATTCTTCCATTATTTAGAATACAAAGATTTGATTGACTTTAATCCATTTAATAAATTACAAATCAGATTCCGTGAGCCTTACACACTACCCAAAACAATTCCCTTACATATTATTGAAAATTTTCTATCAACCTTGTATAGACAAATGGACTGCCAGCAAACAGATTTTCAACGAAAATGTACAATTCGTAATATTGCTGTCATAGAGCTGCTATTTGCGACAGGAATGAGAATTTCTGAGCTATGTTCTTTAAAACCCGGGGATGTGGACATGACTTCCGGAAACATAAATATATATGGAAAAGGTGCAAAAGAGCGAAAAATCCAGGTAGGAAATCCGAAAGTTACCAGGGCTCTTAAATTATATTGCGCAGAGTTTTCTGAATATATAAACTATTCCGGATATTTTTTTACCAATCGTTTAAAGCACCGCTTATCAGAACAGTCTGTCAGAGAAATGATAAACAAATACTGCTCCATTGCCGGAATTAATCTCCATATTACACCTCATATGTTCCGCCATTCCTTTGCCACTTATTTACTGGAGGAGGATGTGGATATCCGGTATATACAAAATATGCTGGGGCACAGTTCCATTCAGACCACTGAGATATATACTCACGTTTCTATGAAAAAACAGATGGATATATTGACAAATAAACATCCACGAAACGGAATGCATGTGGGGTAATTGAAACAATTTCCGGGCTGTGCTGATGTTTTGGCATCAGCCCGGAGGTTTTAATAAATTTAACTCCTCCGCTATTCACATTATTTCCTCAAAGTTCTACCAGATTTGTTTTAAAAAACTTCTACTCTAACCGAGGATAATAGATGATTATCTGCTAGAAATAAAATTATGGATATTTATATGAAAGGAATTTTAAGATTGGAAACAGAAAATACCAGAGAAATATATTCATCTATGGATAAAGTATGGCCAGATAATAGTATATGGTATAACCATGTTCACAGAACTATAATAAACTTTGTAGAAAAATCATTATCACAAACATTGACTAATGATAGCATTTATTTAAATGCAGGTTCTGGTGGAAGCACTTATAATTTACCTGGCACTTGCTATCATGTTGATATTGCAGAAAATTTAATTAAAGATAAAAAATATCACTATGTTGCATCAATAGAACAGTTACCTTTCAAACAACATTTATTTGATTCTATTATATGTGTAGGAAGTGTATTAAATTATTGTTCTGCGTTAGAAAGCCTTTCAGAAATGTCTCGTGTTTTAAAGCCAGGAGGATTTCTCATATTAGAATTTGAACGTAGTCACAGTGCAGAACTTTGGTTTTCAAATAATTATGGGAAAAAAGCAACTCTTCAAAAATATGAATACTTGAACAATATTCACGCTTTGTGGTTATATTCAGAAAAATATATAAGACAATTACTAAAACAATATGGTTTTCGTGTTATAACGAAAAAAAGATTTCATTCTTTAAATGCTGTAGCTAATTTGATTTTGAAAGATGAAAACAAAGCAGGGAAATTATTTTTTTGTGATAAAATAATTTCCCCTCTTTCTTATTTTATGGCGCACAACATTATACTATTATGCGAAAAAAATGATTTATAATTTAGAAATTCGTGTAAATGCTATTGTAAAAATGCTTGTACATATAGCTGTAACGGCAGCAAAAATTGGTACAAATGTATTAACTGAAATTTGATATTTATTTAAAATTGCAAAAATAATAAGACTTAAAATAAAAACAATAATTGTCATAATAGGTATTCCTATTAACAAGATAGGGCGGCTTTTCTGTCCCTTTTCATTAATAAACCCTGCAGTACTATGTGTGTAATGGCAATCGGGAGCCCTATAATATTCACAAATAGGATTGTGTACAGAAAATTTTATCTCTTTGTTATCTTTAAGTTGTTCTTCTATTATAGTATATTG
>JAUUNJ010000350.1 GCA_030844625.1 Roseburia sp.
TGTGGAAGGAACAGTTGATAAGATAGACATTATCTATACAACATTAGATACCACCGACAATAAATCCATAAAGATTCCAAATGGAACGGTATCAAACAGTGTTCTTACAAATGTTACGCACCAAACAAAGCGGAGAGTGAATGTTGAAGTCGGCATTCATTATGAGGATGACATTAAAAAAGCAAAAGAAGTGGCTATGAATGTTATGAATTGTTGTGAATATATACTGCCGGACGAAGAAAACACAGTGGTTGTAAAGGAACTGGCAGAAAGCAGTATTATTCTGGAAGTGAGAATGTGGACTCTGACAGAAAATTATTGGAATGGGAAATTTTATCTCAACGAGTCAATTAAAGAAGCGTTTTCTGACAATGGCATAAGAATTCCTTATAATCAGTTAGATGTAAATGTACATCACTCAGACAATTCATTATAAAACATTAGGAGGCAAAATGATTATTATTGCTTGCGTTGATCAGAATAACGGAATGATGTTTCATAACAGAAGGCAAAGTCAGGATAGAAATGTAAGAAAAAAAATTTTGGAAATGATTGAAGGAAAAGGATTGTGGATGAATGAATATTCTTATTCACAATTTAAAGAAGAAAAAGGTAAAATCTTTGTTGACGACAATTTTTTAGAACGTGCACCAGAGGGAGAGTATTGTTTTGTGGAAAGTAATCAAATCTCCGAAGAAAAAACAGAGAAACTTGTCCTGTTTAGGTGGAATAAAAAATATCCAAGTGATTTTAGGTTAAATATTAATCTGGAGCATTGGAAATTGAAAAGTTCATTGGAATTTGTGGGGTATTCCCATGAGAAAATAATGAAAGAGGAATATGAAAAATGAATAAGATAAAAAGCAGATTTAGCTGGATATTTGACGGAATGCGATACTGTGCTGCAATTTTAGTGCTTATTTTTATTATTTCGGGATGTGCAAATAATCCGTCAGCTAAGAACATTTCTACGGATATATCCAAAATAGAGAAGACGGATATTCCACAATACAGCGGTGAACCTTATGTTGTGTTAGAGGGCAACCAACCGGATTTTAAGAAAGATGAGATTACAGAGGAATCGTTTGAAAAATATAGTCCATTGGATGATCTGGGAAGGTGCGGTGCGGCGATTGCTTCTGTAGGAAGGGATATTATGCCCACAGAAAAGCGTGAATCAATCGGGCAGGTGAAACCGTCGGGATGGCATACGGTAAAATATGATTCGGTAGACGGAAAATATTTATATAATCGCTGTCATCTGCTGGGTTATCAGCTTACAGGAGAAAATGCCAATGAAAGGAATCTGATTACCGGAACCCGATCTTTAAATGTGGATGGAATGCTTCCCTTTGAAGATATGGTGGCAGACTATGTGAAAGAAACCGGAAATCATGTAATGTACAGGGTAACACCTGTGTATAAAGGAAATAATCTTCTTGCCAGTGGAGTAGAGATGGAAGGCTATTCGGTGGAAGATCAGGGAGCAGGAGTTAGTTTTCATGTATATTGTTATAATGCACAGCCGGGGATAAATATCGATTATACTACCGGTGAAAGCAGTCTTGAAGAAGTGGAAGACTATAATCGGAAAGAAGAGAACACTGCGAAGAATCCAGATGATAAAAATAATAACAATAATGCTGTGAAAGATTATGTGATGAACATGAATACCCGCAAATTTCATCTTCCATCCTGCGCCGGTGTTAAAAGTATAAGCAACGCAAATAAGGGGACTTATACAGGGTATAGAGAAGACCTGATAGAGCAGGGCTATGAACCCTGCAAGAACTGTAAGCCATAATGGAATAATTTGACATACATACGGTACAATGCTAGAATAACAATGAAATTTAATAAATAATATAAACTTTATGTTCTGATGTAAAAATCAGCTAAGAGGGAAGCAGGTGAAAATCCTGCACGGTCCCGCCACTGTGAGCGTGGAGCCAATACTCATGGATTTTTTATAATTTACCCACTGGGAAACTGGGAAGGGGAGTAACGGTGATGATGCGTAAGCCAGGAGACCTGCATAGAGTTTGGGAGTTATATCACGGGGAATTGATACAGGACTTCTATTGACGGGAAGGCTATAGAGATATAGCTGTTTTATGGTGCAGATATCTGAATAAAAATTTAACAGATACTGATTAAGCGATACATATCCTGATATTATTAGAGTTACTTAGTACCCCTGATTACTTGCAAAAGTAAATCAGGGGATTTCTTTTATGTCCGTGTTACTCCAACAATTATGAAAAGTAAGGAGAACGCATAATGAAAACAAATGCAAAGAAAGTTGTAGCGTTAATACTGACGATTGCCATGGTATTTACCGGTATTCAGATGAACAGTTACAAAGCAAAGGCAGAAGAGACAGATTCTATAGTAATCTCAACTGCAGAGGAATTGGCAAAGATTGGTGTGGATGCTGACTATCCAATGGATGGTAAGTACAGATTAGAAGAAGATTTAGCAGATGTACAAACCACAATCGGTGACTTATCAACTCCTTTTACGGGAGAGTTTGACGGTGACGGACATAGCGTAACGCTGAACATTGTTACAGAGGAAAACTATAAAGGTTTGTTTGGTTATATTAATGGAGCAACAATCAAAAATATAGTGGTTAAGGGAAAAATTAATACTCAGTACGGATGGGCAGCGGGTATTGCTGCAAAGACAGTAAACAGCATAATTACAAATTGTGGTTCAGAAGTTGATATTCATAGCGATGGCTCTAATTCCACGTGCTTTGGTGGAATTACGGGATATGCAGAAAGCAGTACAATTAGTAATTGCTACAACGCTGGAAGTATAGATGGGAAGATAAAAAATGCCGCAGGAATTGCAGGACAGACAAAAACTATTGCAACAATAGAAAATTGTTATAATACAGGTGCTATTACAACAACGGCAACTTCATCTCCGCGTGTGGCAGGAATTGTAGGACATGGACTTCTGACTTCAGGAAATCAGGGAAAGATAACTAACTGCTATAATGCAGGTACAATAACAGGAACATCCCAGACAGGAACCTTTATGGGATATATTTATACTGGTTATCTGGTTACAAATTGTTATTATTTGGAAGGAACCCATGACAATGTAGTTGGATTCAATTATCAGGCAGATATAGAAGATATCAAGTCAGTGACAACAGATGAATTAAAAGGTTTGACAGAAACACTGGGTGAAGCATTTGTAATAAGTGGTGATTTAAACAATGGATATCCTGTTCTAACATGGCAGATGCCAAATACAGATGCAGAGGATACAGCCACATTGGAAGCATTGGTAAGCGAACTTCCTACCGGTGTTATTTCACCGAAGTATAACACAGACAAGAATATTAATACATATATCAGTAACATAATTGAAGGGAAAGAGCAGTACAAGGATAAAGGGATTACAGTATCCGTAAAAACAGTGGAAAACCGTTTGGGAGATACGGACACATTTATTGAAGAAGACGGTACAATTAATTATTTCTACAGAAATTTGTTTGAG
>JAUUNJ010000351.1 GCA_030844625.1 Roseburia sp.
AGAAGTGTTGTTTTTCCGATTCCGTTGGTACCAATGACTGCAATTTTCTGCCCCCGCTCCATTGTCACATTAATCGGCACAGACAATGGTTCCTCATAACCGATAACCAGATTTTTTGCCTCTATAATAATTTTACCGGATGTTCTTGCCTCCTTAAAATGAAATTCAGGTTTTGGCTTTTCTCTGTCCAGTTCAATCAATTCCATATTGTCCAACTTCTTTTGTCTGGACATTGCCATATTTCTAGTGGATACTCTGGCTTTATTTCTTGCCACAAAATCTTTTAATTCGGCGATTTCTTTCTGTTGTCTGTTATAAGCTGCTTCTTTTTGCGCTTTCTTTACTGCATATACCTCCATAAATTTATCATAGTCTCCCACATATCTGTCTAATCGCTGGTTTTCCATATGATAAATTAAATTAATAACACTGTTTAGAAATGATATATCATGAGAAATAAGAATAAATGCATTATCATACTCCTGAAGATAACGCTTTAACCATTCGATATGTTCTGCATCCAGATAATTAGTCGGTTCGTCCAACAGCAATATATCCGGTTTTTCCAATAACAGTTTCCCAAGTAGTATCTTGGTTCTCTGCCCGCCGCTCAACTCATTTACATCTTTATCAAGTCCAAGATCTGTAAGACCAAGAGCTCTTGCCACTTCTTCCACTTTGGAATCAATCAGATAAAAATCGTGGAGCGTCAGCATATCCTGAATCACAGCCAGCTCCTCCATATATCTTTCAAGGTCCTTTTCATCTGCCTCTGCCATCTTGTCACAGATTTCATTCATTCTTTTTTCCTGCTCATACAAAAAATCAAATGCAGAAGCGAGAACTTCCCTTATAGTCATACCTTTTTTTAATACGGTATGCTGATCAAGATATCCTGCACGAACATTTTTTGCCCATTGGATTTTTCCTTCATCGGGCATTAATTTTCCTGTGACAATATTAAAAAAAGTGGATTTGCCTTCTCCATTGGCTCCAACAAGCCCAATATGTTCACCTTTTAATAACCGGAAAGACACATCATCAAAAATAGCTCTGTCTCCAAATCCATGTGTCAAATGTTCCACATTAAGTATACTCATGTCTCTTCTTTATCCTCTCTTTACTTGACAGATAGAAGACATATAAGCACTGCTTATATGTCTTCTATCTGCCAATCTATGGGTTCTATTCCATTTGCTTTTAAAAATTCATTTGCCTTGCTGAAATGCTTACAGCCAAAAAATCCTCTATAAGCTGACAGCGGACTTGGATGAGGTGCCTTAAGCACAAGATGTTTCGGATTCGTAAGCATATTTGCCTTTCTTCCTGCCGGTGCTCCCCATAAAAAAATCACAATAGGTCTGTCCTGAGCATTCACTGCCTCAATAACCGCATCCGTAAACTGTTCCCAGCCATGTCCCTGATGGGAATTTGCCTGATGTGCTCTTACGGTAAGCACTGTATTCAGAAGTAAAACTCCCTGCTCTGCCCATTTTTTCAGATATCCGTTATTGGGTATATAACATCCCAGATCATCCTGCAATTCTTTATAGATATTCTGCAAGGATGGCGGAATATCATTGCCCGGAAGTACCGAAAAGCTTAATCCATGTGCCTGATTCACATTATGATACGGATCTTGTCCCAACAGCAGCACCTTTACATCCTTTAGGGGAGTGAAATGAAATGCATTAAATATATCATCCGCCGGTGGATAGACCACTGTTGTGCTGTACTCTTTCTTTATAAACTCATATAAATCTCTGTAATATGGCTTGGCAAACTCCCCTTTCAGTGGTTCGACCCAGTCATTTGTTATCATTCCCATAATCTTATCCTTCAATCTTTTAATATTGCTTCAATGAATTTTCTGTCATTAAACACTCTGAGAGCATTCTTTTCTATTTCCAACTCAAAGTGATTGGAAGTTATCATTTCTCCATCCACATTAAATGTATAGTCCTCGTCTGAATCTATAATTACTTTGGAATCCTCATATCTTTTAACCGACGGTGAATTCTCATGTTTTGCTCTCAGCAGTTTTACCAATACCGACAAAATTTTCGGTTTCGACATTTTTTCTACCAGATAAATATCAAACATACCGTCATTTATTAAAGCATGCGGTGCTATTCTGTATCCTCCGCCATAATATTGCCCATTACATATTGCAAGAATCGTACATTCATTTTCTACAGTTGTTTTTCCCATTCTGATTTTTAGATTTTTAAACTGATATTTAAAATATGTATAAATCAGACTGGCATTATATCTCTGCTTAACCGGAATCCATTTTTTATTTCTCAATTCCAACACATGGTTTGCCACATCCGCATCCAGCCCCACACATGCCACATTAATAAAATATCTGCCATTAATCTTACCAAGATCAATACTATGGATTCCTGTGTCCTGCAGTTTTAAAGTTCTGTCAAAATCATTTCCACTGCCCGTAGGAATATTTCCCAAAATTTTATTCTTTGAACCCACTATCCCGTTAAGCACTTCGTTGAGATTGCCATCTCCACCTACGGAAAACACCACGCATTCCTCTGTGTCGCTTATTTTTCCAGCTATTCTTTTGGCATCTCCACCATACTCTGTATACATAATCCTGTATGGTATTTCTCTTTTCAGACAGACTTCTCTTATATTATCCTCAATCTGCTTTTTATTTAACTTTCCACTTTGTGGATTAATAATAAAATAATATTTCATCTTCTTTTTGTGAACGGACACGCTCTGTCATTACACATAAAGTCAAATATTTATAAGCGAACCGGTACACCTTTCTCATCTAAATAGTATTTTAAATCTTTAATTTCTAATTCTTTATAATGAAAAAGAGAAGCTGCTAGGGCTGCATCTGCTTTTCCTTCTGTAAGAGCATCATAGAAGTGCTCCATATTTCCTGCTCCTCCCGAAGCAATTACAGGAACGGAGACATTTTCAGCAATAATCTTTGTCAGTTCAATGTCATATCCCTGCTTTACTCCATCACAATCCATACTTGTAAGGAGTATTTCTCCAGCTCCAAGTTTGTCTACTTTCATTGCCCACTCAACAGCGTCTATTCCCATATCCACACGCCCACCGTTTTTGTAAATATTCCATCCGCTGCCGTCCTCACGCCTTTTGGCATCAATTGCCACAACCACACACTGACTTCCAAACTTATCTGCTGCTTCGCTGATTAAGTTTGGATTCATTATTGCTGATGAATTGACGGAAATCTTGTCCGCTCCCTCCCGTAGGAGTTCTTTAAAATCATCTACAGTTCGTATTCCTCCCCCTACGGTAAAAGGAATAAATACCTGCTCTGCCACTCTGCGCACCATATCTGTTACCGTATGCCTGTGATCGGAGGATGCTGTAATATCAAGGAACACCAGTTCATCTGCTCCCGCTTTATTATACGCTTTAGCCACTTCAACCGGGTCCCCTGCATCTCTTAAGTTAACAAAATTAGTCCCCTTAACCACACGATTATTATTTACATCAAGGCATGGT
>JAUUNJ010000352.1 GCA_030844625.1 Roseburia sp.
AATATCTTTTCTTCTTGTATTCTGTGGTGCTCCGGTATATGCCATAAAAACATTAGCTCCATAAGAGTATGCTTCTTTTGCCGATCCTAAAAGCATATCTTTTCCGCTCATACCAACATGTGAACCCAGTTTCATTGTTATTCCTCTCTTTTCTTTATTCCTCACTAATATAGCACATCTACTGTATTTTTGCCATTGTATTTGCTACAATATATATGGAGGTAATCAAATGAATAACAACACTTTAAACATAGACTTTCATAAATCTTTTGAACAATCAGAAAACATAATAAATACTTGTAAAAATATTAGTTCAATCTGCAACGAAAAAGATATTTTGAATAATTCTTTTTTTGTAGATACAGAATATGATAACTTTTCTGATTTTCCCTGGCTCTACTACGCTTCACACAATTCTGAAATTATCGGTTTTATTTCCATATATATAATTGATTCCTATAATATAGAAATTTGTGGTTTTGTTCTTCCAAAATACAGGCGTAATAAAATTGCAACAGAACTTTTTTCCATGATGGTAATGGACTTTAATTCTAAATCTTTTGTACTATCAATGAATACCGACAATAAAATTGGTAAAAAATTTGTTCATCAGATGGGTTTTGAATATCGTTCGACGGAATGCAGTATGAAACTTTTGAAGCAGGACTATAAAACATTTCATAATGTTTTATCATTAGCTCCGGAAAAACAGGGTGAAGAAATTGTAATTACCGGATTATTGGATGGGAAAGAAATTGGTCGCTCTGTTACATCTGTTTTTCACAATACTGTCTGCATTCACGACGTAGAAATTTTTGAAAGATATCGCAGAAAGGGATACGGATATAGACTGATTGGCACATTGTTGAACCATATTTTTGAAAAGTATGACACGGCAGTTCTACACGTGACAAAAGAAAACATTCCTGCTTACAACCTCTATCAAAAGCTTGGATTTAAGACAATTGAAGAATTAGAATATTATGAACTCTAATTAATATACAAGAATATTCATTATTAATAAAATAAAGGTACACAGATTTTCCTATGAAATAACTTCCAATGGTTGGATTTTTAATCTAACTTATAAGAAGCAGTTCATCGCTAAAAATCTATGTACCTTTTATTTTGCTGAAGCACTCAATCACTCCGCACTTTACTATTCTGCATAATCTGCTGATTTCAATAATCCCTTATTCCCCCAAGGCCAATATACTAACTCTGCCTTAGCTATAATCTGATCGCGTGTTACATATGTGTTAGTCCAGTATCTTGCATCATGGGAGATATTCCGGTTATCTCCTAACATAAAGTAACTGTTTTCCGGCACATCATACTCCAATATTGTATCGGAACCATTTCCCCGGGTCCACTCTTCCGGCAGATAATCTTCCTTCAATGGTTCTTTTGAGTCATTAATATAAATTTTTGCATCCTTAATTACAACCTTATCTCCCGGCATACCAATTAATCTTTTAACAAAAGTTTCTTTCTCATTGTCCGGGTTTTTGAAGATTACAATATCCCCTCTCTGTGGATCACTGAACCAATATGCCGTACGCAATCCAATCATCCTGTCCTTTGACATAATTGTTGTTTCCATTGAACCTGTAGGAACATTAGCATTAATTATAATAAAATTATTGATAACAAAAGCAATCACTACGGCTATGATTATAATCTTTACCCAGCTTAAAATTTCCTTTTTGGCATTAAATGGCTCTTCTTTTTTATCTGATTTCTTTTTCTTTTCTTTACCCTGTATTCCTGTTTCATACTCCAGGTTTGTTGATTCATATAAATTATTCTGTTCTTCCATGTTGTTTCCTTTCAATATGTCTTTTTAACCACAAGTTATAGTATAAACGTTAAAATATAGTTATGCAATAAATGTTTTGTGACAATTTTATGAACTCTGTTCACTTCCTGCAAACTGCTTATTTTATGAAATTTGTCTTAATAGGTATTTCCGGTTCCGGATGTTCTATCCCTTTTTCTTTTCCAGCCTCAATACATCTTAAAATCCATGCCATATTACGCGCTATGTTCCTTACAATCTGAAGCCCTTCTTCATCCTTCCTCACATCATCCGGCGTACTTCCATGCACCATAGGCCAGTAGTTTCCATTAATTAAAGGCATATGATGAAATTCCGGAATTTTAGCGATTTCATCAAGGGCACTTGTTGTTCCTGCTCTTCTTGCACTTACTACCATTGCAGCCGGTTTATATTTCAGATACTTTCCTGCACTCCATGCCAGTCTGTGCATAAATCCCATCATATTTCCACTGATTGATGCATAATGAACAGGACTTCCAAAAACAACTCCATCCGCTTCCTGTAATTTTTGCGCAGCTTCTACAACCTCCCCGCCATAAACACATTCTCCGGTTGTTCCGCATCCGCCGCATCCCATACAGCTTCCCTGTGGATGCGCTCCCACATGCATAATCTCTGTTTCAATACCTTCCTCGTTTAATACCTTTGCCATTTGTTCTAACGCTGTATATGTGCAACCCTTAGCCTTAGGACTTCCGTTAAACATTATGACTTTCATTTTAAACCTCCAATAAGCATATAATTTCTACTATATTTTCAAAATATATTCATTTTTAAAAAATCTTATTCCTTGTGTTTTTATGATATCGCACACCATTCAAATAGCTTCTCGCAGATATGCCCGCCAATTACCAAGCAATTCACAATTGGTAATATTATAACACAATCCATTCATTAATTCATCTATAACAAGGAAACAGAAAATAATGTTCCACTAGCTGCCAGCACTCCCACAAAAGCTACAATTGCTTTGGCAATATGATACAAAAATCCGTAATTTTTCTCATAAACCGGATTTCCATTGCTCATTACCATAAGCTTGGTCATCATATAATCTGAAACCTGAACTTCATCAAATGTGCTTTTATAAAACTCTTTACCAGTCATACTGCCCTACCTCCTTTAACTTCATCTGCAATTTATTTCGTGCTCTCATTAATTGTGTCTGCACCGTGGTCTCTTTTATTGTGAGAATATCCGCAATTTCTTTTACCGAATAATCCTCATAATAATAAAGATGCGTTACTATTCTGTACTTCCCCGGCAAATCCATTACCGCATCATACAAATTACCTTTTTCATCACTTGAAAATTCGTGACTATAATTTTGTCCGGCTTCATCAATGCTTACCATTCTTTTCTTCCAAAATGATTTGCATAAATCTTTAGAACAGTTGACAGTCACTCTTATAAGCCACCGTCTCAAATGTTCTTCTCCCTCAAATTCCACATCTGACTGAAGCAATTTGAGAAAAACATTCTGAAGAACATCTTCGGCATCATACTTATTTTTGCAATAACTAAGTGCCACTCTGTAAATATTGTTGGCATATTTTTCTACTATTTCCGTGTAGTTAATTCTGTCCATTTTGTCTCCTGAAATATCCAAATGTCCTTGTATCATCTGAATAATATATTTTGAATATATGTAAAAATTTTTATTATT
>JAUUNJ010000353.1 GCA_030844625.1 Roseburia sp.
GATCAACCATTAATCATTCACTCAGATCGTGGGAGCCAGTATGTTGCAAAGGAATATAAAAAAGCAAACGAAAACATGCAGCGTAGTTACTCAAAGAAAGCATTTCCGTGGGATAATGCGTGCATGGAATCCTTTCATTCTATTCTCAAGCGTGAATGGCTCAATCGCTTTAAAATTCGCGATTACAAGCAGGCATATCGGTTGATTTTCGAATATCTGGAAGCTTTTTACAACACGAAACGAATTCACCGTCATTGCGACTTTATGTCACCAGATGAATTCGAGCGATTATATAAAAGAGCACACATTACGGCGGAGCTGCTGGCAGGTTGAATTTGGGAGAAATTTCTCATTTTAACTTGTACTAAATCTTGACATAAGACCAATCAGAATGAAAATGAGCTTGCAAATATAGGGATGCTGTAGTATAATAAATTCGTATAATTTGGGAAATTTTTGAGTGTTTTAAGTATGGATTATATAACCGTCAATTAAAAAAACGGAGGTTTTGAGATGCTTACTCAGATTGAAAATTTTGTGTCTCCTACTGCACAAAGATATATGCCGATAAAACGAGTGCTGGATGTATTGCTGTCTGGATGTGGGATTTTGATATTATCTCCAATATTAGGAATAGTAGCTTTGGCTATAAAATTGGAGTCACCAGGGCCTGTTATTTTTAAACAAAAGCGATTTGGAAAAAATAAAGAATTTTTTGAAATTTATAAGTTTCGTTCTATGCGTACAGATACACCAAAAGATTTGCCTACTCATTTGTTAAATGATCCAGACCGTTTTATTACTAAAACTGGTCGATTTATTCGTAAGACAAGTTTAGATGAATTGCCCCAGCTCTTTAATATTTTTTCAGGAAAAATGTCGGTTATAGGTCCCAGGCCGGCTTTGTGGAATCAAGGAGATCTTATTGCTGAACGCGATAAATATCACGCAAATGATATTCGACCGGGACTGACAGGTTGGGCACAAATTAACGGAAGAGATGAATTAGAAATTCCGGTGAAGGCCAAGTTTGATGGGGAATACGTAAGGAAAATGAGCTTCCTGTTCGATTGTAAGTGTTTCTTCGGCACGGTTACATCTGTTTTAAGGCATGATGGCGTGGTAGAGGGTGGTACAGGTACGCTTGAAAAGGAGAAAAAGAAGGATTCATGAAAAAAATTCTCATAACAGGGGCGAACAGCTATATTGGAACCTCTTTTGAAAAGTATATGTCACAGTGGTTGGATGAGTATCAGATCGATACGCTTGATATGATAGATGGCTCATGGAGAGAAAAAAACTTTAATGGATATGACTGTATCTATCATGTAGCGGGAATTGCTCATTCCGATAATGGAAGAATTAGCGTAGAAAAATCAAAATTGTATTATGCCGTGAATACAGATCTTACTGTAGAAGTCGCTAAGAAGGCTAAGCTCGAGGGAGTGAAACAGTTTATATTTATGAGTTCCGCCATTGTTTATGGTGAGAGTGCGCCTATTGCCAAGAAGAAAGTCATTACAAGGGAAAAGCCAGTATCGCCGGCTAACAGCTATGGTGATAGCAAAGTACAAGCGGAAAAAGGAATTTGGGTTTTAAATGATGAGAATTTTAGAGTTGTGATTCTTCGTCCTCCTATGATTTATGGTCCTGGAAGCAAAGGAAATTATCCCATTCTTGCCAAACTTGCGTTAAAATTGCCAGTGTTTCCAAAGGTAAATAATGAACGCTCAATGCTCTATATCGGAAATTTGATGGAGTTTGTACGTTTGATGGTGAAAAATGAAGAACAAGGTATTTTTTGGCCGCAAAACAAAGAATATTCCAACACAACAGAGTTAGTAAAGTTGATTGCTCAGGCTCACCAAAAAACAATAGCGATCATTCCAGAGGTTACTTGGGCGCTAAAGCTTTTAAGTCGTGTTACGGGTTTGGTGAATAAAGCGTTTGGCAGCTTGTGCTATGATCACGAGATTAGCACATATAAAGAGGAATATTGCTTAACAAGTTTAAAGGATTCTATTTGGATTACGGAGAAGAGAATATGAAACGGGCACTTGTATATGCTTCGGTTGCATCTATGATTCAACAGTTTAATATGGATAATATTCGTCTTTTGATAGATAGTGGTTATCAGGTTGATGTAGCTTGCAATATGAAAGAAGGAAGTACGATTTCCGCTGAAAAAGTTCAGGCGATGGAAATGCAGCTTCAAAAAATGGGATGTAGAGTATGTCACATTCCGATTCCTCGGAGAATTACAGTTTTAAGTGGGATTATACAATCTTTTACTATGACACGAAAGCTTCTGAATTCTGAAAACTATGATTTGATCCACTGCCATTCTCCTATTGGCGGAATGGTCTGTCGATTGGCAAATCGTTGTAGCCATAGCTATAAGAATACAAAAATGGTGTATACGGCCCATGGCTTCCATTTTTACAAAGGAGCGCCTCGGAAAAATTGGATTTTGTTTTATCCTATAGAGCGATTTTGCGGTAGATTTACAGATACCCTTATTACTATTAACAAGGAAGATTACGCCTTAGCAAAGCAAAAATTTCATTTGAAAAAAAATGGAAAAATCGAGTATGTACCAGGTATAGGAATAGATTTAAAATATATTACTGCTATGCCTGAAATAAAAGATGAGCTTCGAAAAGATTTGCATATTTCCAAAGGTGATATTATTTTGCTTTCAGTTGGAGAATTAAACGATAATAAAAATCACGTTGTAGTGATAGAAGCTATGTCACATCTTTCTTCAAATATACATTATGTAATTTGTGGCCAAGGCCCCAATAAAGATAAATTAGAAGTTCTGGCTGAAAATTTGAAGCTAAAACGGCAACTTCACTTGCTTGGATACTGCGATAATGTACCTAGTATCGTGAAATCTTGCGATCTTTTTGTATTCCCTTCTAAGCGCGAAGGATTGTCTGTAGCTTTGATGGAAGCAATGGCTTGCGGTAAAGCTGTTGCGTGTTCTAAAATTCGAGGAAATACAGATCTTATCGATGAAAAAGGTGGGGCTCTTTTTGATCCGAAAGATTCAGAGTCTTGTATGCTTGCCATAAAAGACTTGCTAAATAGAGATTTAACGGAGATGGGAAAGTATAATCGCAAAAAAGTAGAGGGATTTTCGAGAGAAAAAGTAGAAGATTGTATGAGAAAAATTTATTGTGAATAAAATTCTCAATTGTACTTTAAAAAGAGAAAAGAATGGGGAAATTTTGTTTGAAGGTATCGGTTATTATTCCGGCTTATAATGCTGAAAATACAATTAGTGCAGTGATAGAAGATTTATTAAGACAGAATTTTTTAAATATGGAGATTATTGTTGTCGACGATGGATCGACAGATAATACGGCTGCGATTGTACGGTCTTTTAATGAAAAACACATTCGTTTCATAAAAAAAGAAAACGGAGGTGTAAGTAGTGCACGAAACAGGGGAATTCAAGAAGCAAATGGAGAATATTTAATGTTTGCTGACGCTG
>JAUUNJ010000354.1 GCA_030844625.1 Roseburia sp.
TTTATCAAAGTCTGCTTCTGTAATATATAGCTTTCTATCGCTATCAATGTCATTCGAATTCTACAAAGACTAACGCTTTTTGTTTAGGAATTATTCTCTGTAATGTTTCTCGTTCTTTTGATTATTTGATATATCCATATTATCCTGCCTATACGAGCTAATGTTATCATTTTGTTATCGGCATTGATAACACCTACTCGATAACTGTGGATAATAACTATATGTAGCATGTCAAATTATAAGCTATTTTGCTTAGAGATTCAACACAAAACTGAAATTTTACTTTTCCTTATATTCATCTGGTATTGCTATTTGAAATGTTTCACACAACAGCATCACATCATGCACATCATTTTTATCGTGTTCATATCCCAAATGAAGCATTACCTGACTCAATGGTTCAATACAAGAAACAGTTATATCTCCAACTTTTCCAATACCGGAAAAAGTTTTTGATGGAAATATATCTCCCTCATAAACAATTCCGTCATCTGTAAATTCAAAACAATGTAAATCAATGATTCTTTGTTTATCATCTTTCCAGACAGTATGACCATCCGTTGTATAATCAGTATTTACTTCCTCAAATCCATGCTGCTTAATCACATAAATATAATCATGATAATGTTTCAGTTCAACAAACAAATCAATATCATTGTGTATTCTTGATTCTCTTTTAAGAAGTGCATCAACACCCCATCCGCCATCTAAATATACTTTAATTTCGTTTTGCAAAGCATATTTTATAATTTCACATGCATCTTCTGTACGTACCATAATCTATCCTCCAAATTCAAATCTTTGTATGCTTTCCAACTCACTAAAAGCCTGAAATTTGTCAGTCTTTCATCCTTTTTGTTATCAATCACCAATTAGCTGTAATCCATTAGGATTTAGCTGATATATTTTATCGCACACCTCTTCAATATACTTTCTATCGTGAGAAATGCTAATGACAGCCCCCGGAAATTCTCGGAGCATTTTTCTTATTACCGGACCGGACAATGGTGAAAAATTTCTTGTCGGTTCATCCAGAATAAGAACATTTGCACCACTTAAGCTCATCCTCAAGAGAAGCACTTTCGCCTTTTGTCCGCCTGATAACTCCCGAATCGGATGCTCCATTTCATCTGGTGTGTATTTAAGTGAACCAAGGTATGTTCTAATTCTTGTACGCTCTTCTTTATCTCCTGTTTTATCAAGGTAATCAACCGGTGTAACATCCAAATCCAGCAGGTCTTCATAAGTTTGAGGCATATATTCTGCTTTAATGTCATTCCGATTTAGGAGTTCTTCCGCTATCTTTTTTAGAAGAGTCGTTTTTCCTGCCCCGTTGGCTCCTATCATACAGATTTTTTCTGAACCTTTTATTTTTAAATGAATTCCTTCTGCTAAAATTCTTTTGCCATCCGGAGTCACAAGCTTTGAAAGTTCATATTCTATGACCGTTTTTCCTGCGGGAATGTGTGAGTTTTCATCCCCTAATTTGACAAAGATTGCTTCTTCCTGTTCCGGCATCTGAGTCATATTTTCATCTTCTTTTTCAAATCTTCGTTCCATTGCCTTAACCGTATGCATTTTGTCCTTTAAGTTTTTGGCAACAGACGGTGCTTGTCTGGTACAACTTCTTAATGCACCTTGTACACTCTGCATAACTCTTTGATATTTTTCATCGCGAATCTTTTTCTCCCTACGGTCACTCAGTGCCCGCTGTTTTTGGATTTCAAATTTATGAAGCCGTTCTTCCACATAGCGTCTATAGGGAAGCTTTGCCACGGTATATCTCGCCTTTGTTTTTCGTATAATCTGCTCGATATGTATCACCATGTTGGCAGTACGCTCTATCAGCGTTTCATCGTGTGAAATAAAAAGCACAATGTGCTTCCAGTCATTTATGATTTTTTCCAGTAATGTAAGCGTCGCAATGTCGATGTCATTGGAAGGTTCGTCCAACAACAGCACAGAAACATCGCGAATGAAAAGCCTCATAAGTTGTGTCTTGACTTTTTCGCCTCCTGAAAGACTACCCATTGTCTGGTTACTGTAGAAAAAATCATTTTTCATTCCAAATTTTCCCGCAATAACAGACAATTCTTTAGGCGTTTTCTCCCAGAATATTTCCTCTTCAGAAAAATATTCGTATATTGTTTTTTCCTTATCTTCATCGAGCATCTCCTGCGGAAGATAACCAAGACGTTCGTGTCCCATTATCCTTTCCCCATCTGCTTCTATATAGTTTTCTACAAGCGACGGATTGTATATCCACTTCATTAATGTCGATTTCCCATTTCCCTCTTCTCCAATAATAACTGCCTTATCTCCATCATTTAGCACAAGGTTGAAATCATTAAGAATTATTCTCAGGTCTTTTTTATGTGTTAAATTTAATTTTTTTATCTGCAACATTAAAGTTTCTCCTTTTCGAAGTCTGAGCCAATTATTATTTTGAACACACAAAAACGAGTCTTTTTTGCATACGCAAAAATAGACTCGCTAAATAGACCCTTATTTCTTTTCCAAAAGGAAAACAAAGGAAATGCCTCTTGCGATAATCCAACTTAAGCGTACACAAAACAAACCTATTCTCTACAGGCTCAATAACTATATGTGTCTTACTTAAATCAAATTATCTATTAATCATTTCCTCACCTTACACAAAATGTGCCTTTCTTTCTTCTAATGGCAATACTATCATACTGTATTTTTTGTGTCAATACATTTCACCTTATGGAAGTGCAAATTAAAATTTTCACTTCCTAATTATACATCCAACCATTACGAAATTCAATCTTTCACAACCTCTTTACAACCACAACCACAGCACTCCAGCAAACGCAGGAGCACCATACCGTAAAACGCTTATGTGTAAATCAACTCCGTTCCTACAACTTCCCTCACACAAGCCTGAATATTATTCATTCTTCCAATCCATTCGTAGGGATTATCTTTCTTTAATTGTTCCGTCACATCTTGTCTGTCGGCATATTCCTTTACCAGTCGAAGAAACATATCCTCTGCTTGCTTATCGACTTCTGCAAGATAACTATGCAGCTTTCCGCTTGTCAGCAGGTTCATATATAACACTTTATAGTGTTCCTTTAAATGCCTTGCATGTCGTTTCCCCCATAAACCAATCGGCTCTATTTCTTCTTCGGCTGGTACTGTGATGTTCGGCAATAAATAATCACCCACCTGTCTATAAGTTCCGCCCATTTCTTCAAAAATTGTCTTTGTCATTTTCCTTTTCCTCCTGTGATTTTTGTCTATCGTGATCGTGTATTATCACGCTTGCGACCTTTAACTGTTCTTGCCTGCTCCAACAAATCATCTATCTGTTTGCGACCAAAAACCTTACGGAGCAGGCTGTAATCTTTATTTTCTGCTTTTAGGATTTTGTTTTCTTCGGTCAATCTTTCATTGACTTTCTCCAAACGCTGATTGGTGCGGTATAACTGTGCATTCGCTGTATTCAGCCTATGATAGTTGTCC
>JAUUNJ010000355.1 GCA_030844625.1 Roseburia sp.
TGGTGATGTTAGGGAAAACATGGCAGAACCCCTAGATACGAAAAATGAGATACCTTCTGATATAACGGAGAACGTTCCAGATGATAAAGATTTAGACCAACAAACTCAAAAAGATGATTTGCGCCAAATTGGCGCAGAAAGTTCGGCAATGGATATACCTGAAAAAGTTACTGTAGCAATAGAATCTAGTGAAGATTATTCAGAAGCTTCAATTGGGTTTGTTACATATAAGTATTCAGCTGAGCGACGTGGAGTTAGGTTCCGTCTGGTAACACTTGATCCAGAGGGAGTTTTGATCCCATATCCGGAAAGAAACAGATTTTTTGTAAATGAAAAACTTATACATGAATATATTGATAATCATGCTAACGAGATAAATGTTGTCGGCTATGATGATATTGTGAATGAATCCATGAAAATGCGTATTCAGAATAATATCAAGAAATTGGAGCAGAAAAATGTAAACGGAGAAGCGGAAGGAACAGAGTTTATATATGGAGATGATTGGACACCGACGATTGGTAATAGTACTAAAAGAGGCATGGCAAATATCGAAGCAATTCAGGTTTTAAAAAGAGTGGAAACGGAACAACGTGCTGCAACTAAAGAAGAACAAACTATATTAAGCCATTATGTGGGGTGGGGCGGACTTCCTGAATGGTTTGATAGTTCGCAACAGCCTAATTATGATTCACTAAAAAATCTTTTGACAGAATCTGAGTATAAGGCTGCTCTGTCTACAGTTACGGATGCATTTTATACACCTAAAGTGGTTATCGAAGCAATTTATAAAGCCTTGGATCACTTTGGATTTACAGGCGGAGATATATTGGAACCCTCAATGGGAATTGGTAATTTTTATAATGCAATGCCTTCCGAAATGAGAAACTGTAGCAATTTGTATGGCGTTGAGATAGATTCTGTATCTGGCCGGATTGCCAAGCTTCTTCATCCTAATTGTAATATTCAAATTTCAGGAATTGAAAATGCGCATTTAGCTTCGGACTTTTATGATTGTATTATTGGTAATGTGCCATTTGGAGAGTATAAGGTAAATGATAAAAAATTCAATAAAGAAAATTTCTTGATACATGATTATTTTTTTGCTAAGGCATTAGATCTGTGTGCGCCAGGAGGACTTATTTGCTTTATTACTTCAAAAGGCACATTGGATAAGAAAAATGGTTATGTTAGAAAATATATTTCAGAAAGAGCAGATTTTCTTGGTGCTATCAGATTGCCAAATACAACTTTTGCAGATTCTGCGAATACACAAGCTACCAGCGATATTATTTTTTTGAAAAAGAAATTATCTCCTGCGATTGAGCAACAGGAATTTGAATCTGTAGAACTTAACAGAGACAATATTCCTTTGAATAGTTATTTTGTCTCAAATCCTGATATGATGCTTGGACATATGAAAGCAGATTCAAAGAGATATGGTGCAGATCATCTTGTAACATATCTTGTACCAGATGTGGATAGTGATCTTGAAACAGATCTGAATCGTGCTGTAGAAAAATTGCCACAAAATATTTATAAGAAACCGGTTAAAGAAAAAGCGGTTGAAGTGGTTGAAAAATTTCAAAATGTTGTAGCAGCTGATCCAAATGTTAAAAACTTTACATATGTAGTAATGAATGGCGCTTTGTATATGCGTGAAAATTCTGAAATGATTTTGCAGGAGATGCCGCAAAAACAACAAAAAATAGTTATGGCTCTGTGTGAAATTAGGACAGTATTACATAATGTTATTGATATTCAGCTTTTAGAAGGTGGTGATGATGAGTTAAAAGGAGCTCAACAAGAATTAAATCGGCTATATGATGATTTCGTGAATAAATACGGATATGTTAATGATAAAGATGCAAAAAAATGTTTCTGTGACGATGTGGAATATCCATTATTGTGCGCCTTAGAAGAAAAAAAGGATGATGAATATGTAAAAGCAAAGATTTTTACGGAACGTACCATTCATCCGCAAAAAAAGAAAGAGTCGGCTGAAAATGCTTTAGAAGCACTAAACATTACCATA
The DNA here is from genome assembly GCA_030844625.1 of Roseburia sp. Classification (GTDB taxonomy): domain Bacteria; phylum Bacillota; class Clostridia; order Lachnospirales; family Lachnospiraceae; genus Eubacterium_G. The sequence goes on from JAUUNJ010000355.1 coordinate 2,036, forward strand.
GCTGATTATGGTTATGTTAATATGGAAAATATATTGCGTTTATATCCTGTTTCGCTCGATAAACTATTGGAGGAATTGAAGGATGAAATATATTTAGATCCCAATAAGGCGGATTCCAATAATATATATATTGGATATGTAATAAAGGAAGAATATTTATCTGGAGATGTACGTGCAAAATTATTAGCTGCGAAAATTGCAGCAACAAATGACAAGAAGTTTGAAAAAAATGTTGTAGCACTAGAAAATGTTATTCCAAAAGATTTGGATGCATCTGAAATTGATGTCAAGATTGGAGTAAATTGGATTAACACAGAGGATTACCAACAATTTATGTACGATAAATTTGGCATAGCAGTATGGAGACAACGAGATATATATTTGGAGTATAATTCTGTTATTAATACATATTTTATTCAGGCAAAGTCAAGCTGTACATCCCCTGAAAATACAACTTCTTTTGGTACAGATCGGATGAGTGCTCTTGATATATATGAAAATCTTTTGAATATGCGGCAGATAACAGTAAGAGATCGTGTTGATACTGAAAATGGGCATACATATGTTATAAATCAACAAGCAACAATGCTTGCCAGAGCAAAAGCGGAGCTAATTAAAGAAGAATTTAAGGATTGGTTGTTTTCTGATCTTTCAAGAAGAGAAAAATATGTTCGTATATATAATGACCGATTTAATAATATTCGTTTGAGAGAATATGATGGAAGTTATCTTACTTTTCCTGGAATGAATCCGAATATACAGCTTCGGCCACACCAAAAGAATGCGGTTGCAAGAATCATAAGAGGCGGTAATACGCTGCTTGCGCACAGAGTCGGCGCTGGAAAATCTTTTGAAATGGCAGCTGCAGCAATGGAATTAAAAAGACTTGGATTGGCACATAAACCTATGATAGTTGTTCCCAATCATTTGACGGGACAGATGGCTGCGGAATTTATGCAGTTATATCCAGCTGCGAATATTTTGTTGACTACGAAAAAGGATTTTGAAAAAAGTAATCGTTTGAGGTTTATCAGCAAAATTTCTACGGGTGATTACGATGCTGTCATTATAGGTCATAGTCAATTTGAAAAAATTCCAATTTCTAGAGAGCGTCTTAGAGACAATATTGAACATGAAATTAGTGAAGTAACGAATTTTGTTTCGAGTATCAAGTATGATAACAATCAGAATTGGTCAATAAAACAGATGCAGTCCTATGAAAAACAGTTGCGTAATAAGTTGGAAATGCTTTCGAACACTGATTATAAGGATGATGTGATCTGTTTTGAGGAACTTGGTGTAGATGCACTTATGATTGATGAAGCGCATAATTACAAAAATTTGAGTTTCACAACTAAAATCGGTCGTGTAGCTGGAATTAATCCGAATGGAAGCAATAAAGCGTTTGATCTGTTTCAAAAGATACAGTATATCAATGAGTTAAGTC
>JAUUNJ010000356.1 GCA_030844625.1 Roseburia sp.
TAACACTTAAGAAGTTTGTTCGTTTTGAGACAGGTGAAGGTCTGGAGAAGAAAGAGGATGATTTTGCTGCTGAAGTAGCTGCACAGGCAGGAATGTAATTATAGCAGCAGAAATACATGAAGTATTATAACGTAATGTAAATTAACTGTTTTAATTTACGAATATGTGATTTTATGGGAGCAACCAGTATCGAGAGAATTGGTTGCTCCCATTGTTATGGGGGATAAAATAACTTAGACTTTATTCAAGTACCGGAACCTATGGCCCTGAAAACCTTGTTGATGAGGAATCATAATACAAAATGGTCCTCGGCAATTGCTGAGGAAGCATGGATTATGCAGAGCCTTAACTTATTTCATGCCACTGCGCTGTCTTGAACCTCTTGGGTAACTATGGTATAATTTTCACGATTTAATACAACAATTCTAAGTTCTGCCGATATGTCGGGAGCTAAGAGGGAAACAGGTGAGAGGCCTGTACAGTCGTGCTACTGTATATGTGTAGTTTTTCTTGTGTGCCATTGCATTTTTGTGAGAAGGGAAGAAAAACGTTACTGCATGAGTCAGGAGACCTGCTTAGAATTACTTCCATTTTCACACGTAATTGCAAAATGGCAAGTCATAGAGGAATGTCAGGATATAATAAGATTATATCCTTTATTGTGTATACATCAATCCGAAGTCAGGAATTGAACCGGCAATGCAGATTATAGATACTCTCCTTTTATGCTATTTTGCATTCATGTGTAAAATAGACCATGAAAGGAGAATTTTTATGAAAAAACTTTTTAAGAAAGGTCTGACATTGTTACTTGTATGTGCAATGGTATTGTGTCAGTATGGTGACAATTATGCTGATGTGACAGGCGGAAATATTTTGTTGAAGGAGGTTTCGGGAGAGGGCACTGTAGACAATCCATATCTGATATCTGCAGTTGAGGATATTCCAGAAACAATTGAAGCAGATACAGTATATGCTCTTGAAAATGACATTGTGCTGACTGCGGACACAAGCCAGATTGATAATATTGAAGGAATACTGGATGGCAGGGGACATACGATTACACTGGTGGATAAACCTCTTGCAAACAGTGTATCAGGAACAATACAGAATCTGGGGATAAAGGGTGATTCTGTCATAACAGGAAGTGATACTTTTGGAAGTATGGCAGTGACACTTACAGGAAGTATAAAAAATTGTTATTCCACAGTTTCGGTAACTCTCAGTGGATATATGGGGGATGTAGGAGGACTTGTAGGAACTCTGTATGGAGGAACGATAAAAAATTCTTATTATGCAGGAACCGTAAATCCGTCATGGGAAGGTGGTGTGGCAGGTGTATGCTACAAATCCGGATCGGGAGAAGTATCAAAGATATCTAACTGCATTTATCCCCAAAGTTATTCCGGTATAGCTATGGGGGCATCAAATGCTGAACTGAAAAATTGTAATGCAATGGCACTTGGCGATTTTTTAGGAAGCACGGCAGTTGAATTGCTTAATACTGAAATAGAAGATATTGGATTTGAGTGGACCATACCTACAGATGGAAGCAATAACGGGTATCCCGTATTATCGGTACCGTCCAATACTGGCATCGTGGATAAGAGTGGTCTGGAAAAGGCGATTTCTGTTGCAGAAGAATTTGTAAAAGATGATTATACAGAAGATACATGGAAAATCCTTGTGGAAGCACTGGGTGAGGCAAAAATTGTTAAGGAAGACCAAGAGGCAGTAAAGAGTGAGGTTCTGAATGCCACCAGCAAGTTAAACGCAGCGATTCAGGGGCTTGCAAAAAGGAAACCAACAAAGCCGGTTGCCATGCCGGAGGATGAAAGTGAAATCATACATATAAAAAGTATGGATGAACTTGAAAATATTACGGGGACAGAGGGAAGTTATTATGTATTAGATAATGACATAACAATGGATAGCAGGTATTATTTTAACTTTGTCTCATTTAATGGTGTTCTGGATGGAAAAGGTCATACAGTCACATTTGAAAATATGACCAGAGGCATTTTTAATGACGTGGGAAACAGCGGAGTCGTTCAGAATATATATTTTACCGGAACAATCAGCAGCTCAAGTTATATAGGACCTTTAGGAAGCGGTATGTCCGGAACAATTATAAATTGTTATTCGGATGTTAAAGGGGACAAGGCGTGCGGATTTGCCAGAAGACTGCTGGATGATGGATGGGTATCAAACAGTTATTCCATAAGTCAGGGTAAAGGCGGGGTGTTCTTTAATGAATATGGAAATGCATCTGAGGAACAGAAAAGTAAGGGCAGATTAAATAATACATATTGGAGAGATGTTCTTGATAATTCTGCAATACCGTCATCGGCTATGATAGGTTCTTATGCCATGGAAAAGAATGCCATGAGGACAAAAGATTTTGTGGCATTGCTGAATCAGAACAGAGGAGAATATGGTACTGAATGGGGACAGAGTGGCGCCAATGGATATCCATATTTTGGAGCGGATCAGGATTATGCGCCGGAGGAATATCTTCCCGGAAATAAATATACTGTCACATTTACAAAACAGGATGGCAGTGTGACAGTTGTAGAAAACCAGAAACTGGAATTGTCGCCGGATAATGTAGATGGATTTCAGATTGCAGGTAATTTTGGTTTAGAGGACGTGCCGGAATCAAGCACTATAATATGGGAAATATCGGAGATTGATCCGGAGAATTCCTTAATGATTGGCGCAGATAATGGAGATATCCGTATAAATAAAAGCGGGACAGCAGTTGTTACGGCAACAGAAAATAAGGCGGATGGAACCAGTGAACGGGTAGCCGCAGTATATGTGGATGCAACGGCACGTGATGTTGAGGCAATCAGATTACTGATTGATAACCAGGATGTAACAGACAGCGTATATACATTGGCAGGTTCCGAGTGGAAAAATATTCAGGTACAGGTTAAATATGCGGGAACAGAAGAATATGTGGGGGTAGCCACAAACCGTTTTACTTGTACTCCAAAAGATGAGGAATATATTTATAATCTTTCGGGTTCTTTCAGCTTTAAATTTAAGAAGCCGGGAACTTCCGCAATTACAGTTACATATAATGATAATCCTGAAATAAAGGCAGAGATAACAGCTACATCTACATATGTTCCGGTAACATCTGTAAAACCTGCGATATCAGGCAAGGTGACGATTCATGGAAGAAATGCCAACAGCACAGGAGAAAAGGATTTTAATCCCGATTATTCCTCAGTGATTGTAGAGCCGGCAAATGCATCCAACAGTGAAAACTATACCATTGAGAGCAGTGATAAGGCTGTGGGACAGTATGTTCCAAGTATGGTTGTGGGTTATGTTCCATATAAAGCAGGAACGGTTACATACACAGCTGTCATTCATGATACAAACCCTGAAACAGGAGAGACAAATATTGTTTCAGGTGAATCAACTGTTGAATATGAATATTTAAATCCACTTACATCCGTAACAGTAGA
>JAUUNJ010000357.1 GCA_030844625.1 Roseburia sp.
AAATCATATTTGTCTGCACCGTTTTTCTTTCATTTACGCTGTGAATGACTTGTGAAAGGACGCTTATACATGCCCAATTTACGCTATGAACCGCACCACAGAATCTGCCAATTTACGTTATGGAACTCTTGGTTATAAGATGAACGCCTATGAGGGAATGGCAAAAATCAATCTACATTCTCAAAGTAAATTAATTATAACTTCTGTAAATCGATTTTAACAGAATGAAGTAGGATTGTAAGTGTAATTATGGTAGAATAATGATATTAATGAAGTTGATCAATTGATACGTGAACAATCGGTGTCAGGACAGAGAAAAAAACAGCTTACCATCTATTGATAGCTACCCTTTTCTCTGGACTGCACACCGATTTTTACCGATTGAACAAAATCGCGTCACTCCAGACGATACAGTATGGAGTTTCAATCGATTTCCTTCTTCTTGATTTTACCAAAGAATCTATGCATTGGAAACTGATTCCAGCATATATTCAAAAATAGTAACCTGTCTTATCGAATGAAGGGTGCACTTAATAAGCCTTCATTCAGACGGCTGTTTTTCAGTATTCAAATGACTTCGCTCAAGTCAACATGTAGTGTCCTCGAAGCGATAGCGAAAGAAGATTTCCACCACAGGCTTCACACTTACAGATATCTTTTTTGTAAAGGATCATCAGCTTCTCCGCACAGGTTTTGCCTCGGAGTTTTGAAATATATTGAATGCTGTTGAGAAGCTTCCGGCAGTGAGTCATCTTTTCTTTCTTGTTCCTGCAGGAAAGCAGGCCATAGTGGCGAATTCGGACAAAACCTTTAGGGAGCACATGCATCAGAAACATTCGCAGAAACTCTGTTCCTTTGATGGTTTGCTCGATATATTTACCACCATTTTTGTAATCCTTTACGAGATAGGTAACAGTCTCATCTGTCATACTGACGATTCTACGATTACTGATAGCGATACGATGAGTGTAACGGCCAAGGTACCGGATCACAGAATCCGCTCCATTGAATGCCTCTTTCGTATATACAACCCAGTTCTTATCTTAGAGGGAATTCAGTAAAACTTTGAATTCATAATGATTTTTTAAATGTGCAGCTGTTCCATGATACTCAAGTTTTTTTTCTTCCCAGAGTTGTTTCAGCTCACAAAGATAATACTTTTTGAAGACGGCAGACATGACCTTAACCGGAAAGAAAAACTTCTTTCCTTTATCCTTCCACTTGTTTGCAGCATCAAGTCCACCGCCAAGAACAATGGTGTGGAGATGAGGATGATAATTCATCCTGGAGCCCCAGGTATGAAGTACGCAGATATATCCAATCCTTGCTCCAAGATGCTTCGGATCCGCAGACAGCTCTGCCATTGTATGATGTGATGCATGGTACAAAGCATCATAAAGGAGTTTCTGATTTGAATAAATCAGGGAATATAATTCTTCAGGAACTGTAAAAACCGTATGAAAGTATGGAACATCCAGTACATTTTCCTGCTGTTTGTCAATCCATTCATCGACCTCCATTCCTTGACACATGGGGCAGTGACGGTTCTTGCATGAATTATAATGAATATATTTCTTGTGACAGTTTTCGCATTCGCTTAAACTGGCTCCCATTTCAAGAGTATGGCATTTGGAGATACACAGTGCCGTTAGCTGCTGTTGGGGAGAAAAGTTGTGTGTCTCACAGTATTGCGGAAGAAATCGATGGAATACATCCTGAATGGTGATGTCATGATTCATTTGCATCACCTGCGTTTCTCTTAGATTTATGTCCTCGTTTTTTTATGACAGGATGATCAAGCGGACTCTTTATTCCCATAACAGTTTTATTGGATATGTGGATGTATACCTGTGTTGATTCCAGACAGCGGTGTCCAAGCATTGCCTGTACATAGTTGATAGGGACACCTTGTTCAATCATGTGACTTGCAAAGGAATGGCGAAGCGTATGCGGATGTGCTTCAATGCCCGCTGTTTTTCCTACTGCCCTGAGCATGATTTCAACACCACTCACTTTTAGTGGTTCATGAGGAGCATCTAAAGAAACAAAAAGATACTCTCTTTTTACCGGATAACTTCTCCAGTATTCTTTTAGTAAATCAAGGGCTCTTTCTGAAAGAATCGTCCATCTGTCACGATGATTCTTCCCTTTGGAAATATATACCTGCATAGTGCTCATATAGATATCTTCAGGTTTAAGAGAGACAAGTTCTCCTACACGCATTCCAGATGAATAAAGCAGGGCAATGATTGCTTTGTTACGGATCTGGGTTGCAGAATTGATTAACTTTTCAATTTCTTCAAGAGAAAGCACTTTCGGAAGCTTTACATCCAATCGCATTCTTGGAACAATGTCTTGATCCCATGAAATGTGTAAGACATGTTTGTATAGAAAGCAAATGGAAGAATTATAAAAGTTGCAGGTTGCAGATGAAAGACCGGAATTACGTTTTTCCAGTATAAATGATCTGGCATCCTGAAGGGATAAATCTTCCATTGGTTTATAGCCTGTCCACTTCATAAAGTGACGTATGTTGTTGATATAGGTATCTGCAGTTCGGGAGGACCTGTTACGAATCAGGCATTCCTCTCTGAGCTTGTTAAAATATTTTTCGTACATAATAAACCTCCATGATACTAGTAACGTTAATGAGTCACTGCCATCACGGAGGTCCACGTATTAAAGATACCCTCTTGTGAAAAAAAGATTCTGGTGTTATTCTATTCATGGCAGTGTTAATGATGATCCTGTTCGGTTGTTATTTTGTGGTGATTTAACAATACTACTTTTAGGACTCATTATCTACTGCCTTTTTTAAGTTAAAGAGAAAACTGCGCCACAGCCTTCGAAGGCCATCGCGCAGCGATTTAGTTCAATTCAAGTTTATTTAACTGTTACTCAAATTGGAATTGGTCAGCACTCATACTGGAGATACTTTGACAAAACTCCATCTTCTTCAAATTCTTCTATAACTACAAAACCGTTCTTTTCCAAAACTCTTATGGAAGCATTGTTGTGTGCAAAGGTAAATGCACCGATGGTTTTCACATTGTACCGCTCACAAACATTCTTAATAAACATATTTACAGCCGATGTAGCAATGCCCTTAGACCAATATTCCAATTCAAAAATGCAGAAACTAAGCATACAGTTTGGTTCATCATCCATATCAATGCAATAGCACCAAACATCACCGACATACTTTCCATCGACATACACTGTCTGACCGAAGCTTGTTGCATTCGGCAACAAGGTTTCCTCATAGTCCGCCAATGCTTCTTCAACTGTTTTTGCCTTTTGAGGTAATACCTGCTTGATTTCGGGTCTATTTGCTTTTTCAAAATAGGTTCGAACCGAATCAGCAGTTCTTGTTTCCAATGTAATAATCATAAATATACACCTCGTGAAATTCAAGTTGAACAAAATCGCTGCGCGATGGCCTGCCAAGGCTGTGGCGCAGCTTT
>JAUUNJ010000358.1 GCA_030844625.1 Roseburia sp.
CATTGCCATAATAAATTCACACTTCATTCGCTCTCCCAAGGACAAAACTCTTGTAGGACGGTTTATTTTATCTCCCAACTCTAACAGTTCTGTCAAGTCGTTAAGTCGTTTATTGAATTCATCATCCGAAATGTCATAAATCGCCTTATTTAGTCGAAAACTGTCCACTGGAGGAATATCAAAAATCAACTGGCTTTTCTGTCCAAAAACCGCTCCCATCCTTTTCACATATTGAACTCTTTCTTTATTCGGATTATATCCCATTACCTGAATATTGCCTTCACTGGGATATAAAGTTCCGGCAAGCATTTTGATAGTTGTGGATTTTCCTGCACCGTTTGGTCCCAAAATCCCTACAATATCCCCTTTTTCGATTTCAAAACTTACATCATCCACCGCAGTAACATACACTTTGGTTCTCTTGATAAAACTTTTCAGACTAGCTTTAAAATCACTTTCCCGCTTGTATGTAACATATTTTTTTGTCAAATGATTTACTGTAATTATTTTGCTCATGTCAGCCTCCAACTCCTTCATACAGCCTTACCATATACTGATAAATACCGATTCCAAATAGTAAAAATAAAATGCATGGAATGATTGTGATATACATCCATGGTTCCAATCTGCCCAAAAGTGCTGCCGCCGGGAAAAAACCTACCATTGCCACAGGCATAATAAAAGATGAGATGGCAATAATCCATTTTGGGAAAATACTTTGGGGATAATTCCCCAGATTTGCAACGCTTTGATACATCTCAGGAATTCTTGAATTGGATACCCACTTGAAAGAAGTTGCTGCCATTAAAAGCATCATTCCAAGCATAACAGAAAGTCCAAAAATAAATAGCACAATGCAAAATAAAATGTTAACAGGAGTTATGGGACCAATATGAGCCACAGATATCCCGAAAATAACAGTTCCCCCAAGGACTACTCCGAAATCTGAAATATTAAAATCAGTTGCAAGCAGATAGAACAAACAATTTACCGGTTTGATTAAAACAATTTCCAGTGTTCCTTCTGCCACATAGTTCATTGTACTCCACACAATTCCTGAAAACATCATTCCTGCTATTCCATTTGCAACTGAAAATATGGATTGTATTAATAAAACTTCATACATGGTCCATCCCTCAAAACTTGCTCCTGAACGATAAATTAAAAGGGTAATCAGCGGAAATACAATATTACTTAATATTGTAACTATGGTTCCTAATAGAAAGTTAGCTCTATATGCTGCTGTCTGTGCAATGCAGTTTCTAATGGTCTCTTTATATATTCTTAAATATTTCATCTTCACTGCCTCCCATCATCCGCCAACGGAACTGAACTTTACAATCGCCCGACGATATACTATTTCGCTGATTACAAATATAATCAACACCGCTATAGCCTGACATCCTACAATTTGCGGTATCTCCATTGTAACTCCCCCTAATGAATAGGATCCTGTAAATACCATTGCCGGAACATAAGAAATATATTGAAATGGCAGAAAAAATAATATTTTCTGCAAAAATTCCGGAAAAAATACCAGTGGAATAATGGAACCTGACAATAAGGAACACAGCACATTAAAAACATTTTTGATACCGGATGCCTGTACCAGCCAAAATGCCGTCATCCCGATACAATAGTTTACATAAAAATTCATCAGAAAGGACAATCCGATAGAAAGAACTGTCCATCCTATATGCACGGGAATCATATTTACTTTAAATATGAACTGAAAAATCAGAAAACAGGGCAGAAACTCAAATAGGAATCCCAATGCCCTATGCCCTATTTTCTGTGACAGGGCAAAAAATCTGTGATGTATGGGTCTCAGATTAAAAGTAATAAATTTTCCCGTCCGTATTAACATCTGTAGATTCCAGTCTGCAAAATCCATTGTCAGATACCCAATTAAAGTAACCGCTCCAAAATAGGAGAGTATCTGGGATAATTCCATATTATAAATCGTTGTCTGACTTCCACCATACACAGAATTCCATATAAAATACTGAACAATAAAATAAACCGGTCCTACAAATATAGAAACCATGGAGTGAGTGCGATAAGCACTCCACTCCTTATATGTAACAGAAGCTACTGCTTTTGCCACGTTAAAATTATGTCTTAAATTCATTTTTTTCCTACTTTCCACCAAAGTGCTTAAACCAAGGAACAGACCTCTTATTCAATTCCCGACCACATAATGGAAGCAACATTACGCAGTGCATGTGGATACCATATATCATAATTTTGAAATTGGGCACTCCACACAGCCACAAATTTTTCAACAGGATCTATCATAAGACAACTTGGTCCGTATCCCTCATGATTTACCAGTCCCGGTGTTATCAGTTGTGACTTGTCCTGCCATGTGTAGATATCAATTCCAACACCATATGCCTTGTATGCTCCCCCTGCATCCCACGCAAAATTTTTCAGTGTCGGTTCTGTTGTATTTCGAAACATTGCTTCTAATGCTTTTCGTCCGATAATTCTGTTTCCCTCATGAATACCATTGTTAATCAGCATATTTCCGAATTTAATTAAATCTTCACAGGTTGAGAAAATTCCACCGGCAGTTCCCGGAAATCTGAATCCATCCTCATTTTCCTCGTCATACTTATTGTTTCGAATTTTTTCAAATTTCTTTTTGATCCACTCATCTCTTATATAAGTGTTATCAGCATCGACTTTTCCTGCATCAAATGTAGTATTCGTCATTCCACATGGTTTAATAATATGGTTTTCAATATAATCATTACAAAATTCTCCGCTGACACGGGTAATGATTTCTCCCAAAATCATAAATCCTGCGGAAGAATAACACCATTCATCTCCCGGATTTCTCCTCATACCACATTTTAAGATAGACCAGATCCATTCCTTTCCCACATCTTCTTTTACAAAATCATACCAATCCACATAACAGTCATTATGTAACGCTCCATCTTCCGGAAGAAGTCCTGATGTATGATTGAGCAAATGGAGTACCTTAATCTGGTCAAATGGGCGTGCCTTAAATTCCTCAATAAAATCTGATACCGGCTGATCCAATGTCAACATCCCATCTTCCACTAATTTTAGTATGGCAACCGCCGTAAATATTTTAGTGATAGATGCAATTGCAAATGTAGAGTCCGGCATTAATTTCTTTCCGCCCCGATCCGAATAATCCAAATCTCCAAGTGCATTGTTTGCGAACATTTTACCGTTTCTGGAAAGTGCATATCCGGCACACAATATCTCTTCTTTTTTCAACATCTTTCTGAAATGTTCATCCAGAACTGCCAGACGTTCTTCCTGATAGCATGCATCCTTTGCAGTAAAAGGTGCCTTTCCTTCTATTGTTTCTAAATTCATATAAACTGACCTCCCTATATAATTTCTAAATATAAGTATAACAAAACATACTTTTATTTCCAAGAAATTACTTTCCTATATCTGTTTTTTGTTCTCTT
>JAUUNJ010000359.1 GCA_030844625.1 Roseburia sp.
CATTTACATACCAACCTCAGTTTAGCCTATTTTATCATTTATATTCTCTTTTTACAATAATTATAAAATATTAACATAATTTCTCTTTTTTATCCAAATTTAACAAAGGGACTGACACCTTTTACCAGTTTCAGTCCCTTTACTTCACACTTTTCTTTTTATTTTCAGCAAAACTCCTCTTTTGCCAGTTCCAATGCCTCTGCCACAACATTATGCATATCAAAATACTTGTACATACCCAGTCTTCCACCAAAAATAATCTTGTCCTCTTTCTCTGCAAGTTCTTTATATTTGGCATACAGGTTGTTGTTTTTCTCATCATTCATCGGATAATAAGGCTCGTCACCTTTTCTCCACTTGGCAGGATACTCCCTGGTAATAATTGTCTTCGGAATTGTTCCCTCATTACCTCCCTGACATCCAAATTCAAAATGCTTGTGTTCAATAATCCTCGTATATGGAATCTGGTACTCCGTATAATTAACAACGGCATTTCCCTGAAAATTCTCACAATCCAGTTCTTCTGTTTCAAATGTTAAGGAACGATATTCCAGTTCCCCATAACAGTAGTCAAAATACTCATCTATCATGCCGGTAAATAGAATTCTTTTGGCACAGGACTTATACTTACATTCCTCCTCAAAGAAATCCGTATTCAATCTCACTTCAATACCTTCCAGCATTTTTTCTATGATCTGAGTATATCCTCCAACCGGAATGCCCTGATATTTATCATTAAAATAGTTATTATCATATGTAAAACGTACCGGAAGACGCTTGATTATAAAACTTGGTAATTCCTTACACGGTCTGCCCCATTGTTTTCCGGTATATCCTTTGACAAGCTTTTCATAAATATCTTTCCCAACCATCGAAATTGCCTGTTCCTCCAGATTCTTTGGTTCCGTAATTCCCGCTTCCCTTACCTGCTCTTCAATCCGGTTTTTTGCCTCCTGTGGGGTAAACACGCCCCACATTTTATTGAATGTGTTCATATTAAACGGCATGTTATACAATTCATCCTTGTACCTTGCAACCGGAGAATTGGTGTATCTGTTAAATTCCGCAAACTGCTGAATATAATCCCATACTTCTTTATTATTGGTATGGAAAATGTGCGCCCCATACTTGTGTACATGAATACCATCCACATTCTCCGTATAAATATTTCCTCCAATATGCTCTCTCTTATCAATCACCAGAACTTTTTTCCCCGCCTTCTTTGCTTCATACGCAAAGATGCTTCCAAAAAGTCCTGCTCCCACAACTAAATAATCGTACATATGTTACCTTTCTAATTCCGCCAGTTTTTCTGCCTTTCTATCTGCAGCAGAACTGTCTATTTTTCTTTAACATCACTGTCAGGATATACAGTCCTGATCCGGTTCATTTTATCATTTATGTAATAGTTTTACAATGGGTGTGGATGATTTGTGTTAATTACGATTTATTAACACCCTGCACTCCCCTATGTATCATCCCTGCCAATACAATTGACATGACAATGATAACCAAAGAGTAAAGATAGCTGTCTGAGCCTATTATTCTTGCAGCCGGAGTTAATAATATAAAATGTACCAAATACAATTCATAGGAAATTTCACCCAAAAATTCCGCAATTCTATTTCCGATTTTCACTCTTAACGTAATACATATCATGCTCATGACAAATAGCAAACTTACAATATTGCGCATAATAATATGCATTATTACATTGTCTATCCCCTTTGCCGCAAGATACAGTCTTCCACCCCACGTGCATAAAAATAATAAAATAAAAACTACTGTGTAAAAACAATAGTTACACTTTAATGTTGCAGTAATAATATCTTTATAATTTGCAAATATAATGCCAAACACAAAGGCGGCAATGGAAGCGTACCAATTGGCGCCTAATCCTATTTTTACTGCTACAATTATGTATATGACCGTAAATATTGCCATGAATAAGATTCCATATTTTTTTCTATCTAACTTCAACAAATCAATGAGAGTATATATAACATAAAAAGCAATATAAAAAATTATAATGGCAGTAACAAACCATGTTCCTGTAATATAGTCAATACCCAAATAAGAAAGAATATATTTATGTATTGGATATACAATACCTATCGCCAATTTTAGTATAATTGACAGAGTATTAACAATCCAATAAGGAACTAACAGCTTGAGTATTTTTCTAAAAAATCCTTTTAAATAATTTTGCTTGTTATGTAAACCATATGTGAGCCCATAACCTGAATAAAATAGAAATACTGCAACGCATATGAACCCAATATAGCCAACGGGTTTTAAAAATGCCGGTCCCGAAAACATTTGTAAATGATTTGCCATAATCAGACATGCAGCAATTCCTTTTTCAATTTTTGATGTATATAACGACACGTATTCATCATTCCATTCCCGATAAATACTTGCGTTCGTAATACATACAAACAAAATACACATTAAATAAATTAATATAATCATTCCGTTATCCTCATGTTATGTTTTGTGATGAGACTTCTTTTTTATGGTTCTTCCCAATAAATACATCAGCCCTCCCATAACACCGCCTAAAGTATTGTATGTCAGATCCGATATCTGAAATGTTCCTATCTTAAAAATCAACTGTACAGTCTCTATGAAAAATGACGTGCCAAAACTCGCCGCCAATATAAATCCCAGTTTCTTCCAGCCACCTTTCCTTTCATGCAACTTGGGAAAAGCCAATAAAAATAACAAACTAAAGGGAATAAAAAAGATAAAATTTTCTATCGCCTCATAATTCATTGTCCCATCGGGGTTAGCGACAATGGTCCATCCATCCATTATATCACTTAACGGTATTCTCCAAACAAAGGATCTGCTGAGAAGAGTGTAATCTATCATAAAATATACATACAAGAAAAATATCATCCGTTTTTGTGTCAGGGAATCGTGTATTAATTTTTTCCACAATTCACTTACCACATTCTTAAATCCCCTTCTCTGAACATCATTCATAACAGCAATTGCCATTACTGCAAAAATCCCTGATGGTACAATATAGTTAAAAAATGTATAAAAGATATCTTTTGTCACCGCTGTAAATACACTCATATTTTTTCCTCTTAAATCAACTTGCTACTTTTTCTTTTTCCAGACAATTATAAATTCTTTTAACAGCTTTTGAGGTTTGATAAATATTCCTTTTAATATGCGAAATATATACACAAACGGAATAAGAAACTTATATTTATAAGCGATTGGATAGTTCATTTTTAAAAATTCCATCTCCGGAAATATTCTTTTAAAAAAATATTTAAGTTTTGCTTTTCTTTTTATTTTCTCATTAGAACACTCAACCGACTTTAAATCATTAGCTATTTTGTTTTCTCGTGTTCCCATAGCTCCTGAAAACAAAAGATAATCCAACATTTCCTTTTCTTCTTCTGTTAAGTTATGGCAAACTTTCT
>JAUUNJ010000006.1 GCA_030844625.1 Roseburia sp.
TATATATCTGATATACTAAAAAGGTATATTCTAATAATAACAAAGGAGGGAATCGAGATGCAGCAGAGAAATATCGGCGTTAGCATTATTTTATCAATTGTAACATGTGGTATTTATGCACTTTACTGGTTTGTAGTACTTACAGATGATGCTAACAGATTAGATGAAGGTACACAGCATACATCGGGAGGAATGGCACTTCTTCTTTCAATTGTAACGTGTAACATCTACGGATTATACTGGATGTATAAGCAGGGTGAAAAACTTGATAATGCTAAGACAAAAAGAGGAATACCTGCAAGTAATTCGGGTATCGTATATCTTTTACTTGGTGTTTTTGGATTGGGTATTGTATCTTATGCATTAATGCAGAGTGAAATCAATAAACTTGTTTAATCGGATTAACAAGGAAGGCAGGATTAATTTCCTGCCTTTGTTTTTTCCGGGATTGATGTTTCGTTATCGTCTGCAATAGATTCTTTATCATTGTCATCGGATTTATCTCTGACCTGACTTCCGTCAGGTTCCATGTGATAATTATCTTTATAGATCAGTTTTGAGATCGGTACAATTTCATAGCCTTTTTCCTGTAATCCCTCAATTATCTTAGGCAGTGCCTGAGCAGTATACTTTGCACCATTGTGCATAAGAATTATGGCGCCGTTTTTTAAGTCTTTGTGGTTTAGTACGGTATCAATGATGCTGTCCACACCATAGTTTTTCCAGTCAAGGGAATCCACGGACCATTGTATTGAATAATAACCACAGGATTTTGCCTGAGTTATAACCTGATTATCGTAGTCGCCATATGGCGGTCGAAAAAGGCACATTGTACATCCCGTAAGGGAATTTACTTTTTCAGTAACCTGATTAAGTTCATCATTTATTTCACTATTACTTAACTGGCTCATCTGTTTATGATTTTCACTGTGATTGCCCAAGTCGTGACCTGCATTGTAGATTGCTTTTACATCATCAGGATATTCTTTTACCCAGCCTCCTGTCATAAAAAAAGTTACATGTATATTATATTTTTTTAATGTTTCAAGAATTTTGGAAGTATCTTCATCACCCCAGGCAGCATCAAAACTTAATGCCACTTGTGGCTGATCAGTCTGTACACAGTAGATAGGAAGTTCCTTTGTTGATGCAGAAGAAGTTATGATATCAATTCCGTCCTGAAAAAGACTCTTTTCATAAGAATATGTAATGCCGACCACAGCAAGCAAAATCATCAGCCAGAAAATGCTTCGCCGAAAAAGATTGGTTTGTTCTGAATTACGTTTGGACATAAATACTCCAGAAAGTGCTTTGTAAAAGTATATGAATATTAACAGGAAAAATGAAAAATAATAAAGGAAAACTTAGGAATCTTTACAGTTTATAAGTTTGCACAATTAATGTGAAAAGGATTATACTTCAATTTGTTAGGTATAAATGATAAGATATCGATGTATAAAAAGTTTTTATTTGAAGTAATAGGGTTTTTAAATATCAAGGAAGGAGTAAAGGCTATGGACATTAATATAATTTTATCAAAGGTGGATCACACGTTATTAAAACCGGAAGCGACATGGGAGCAGATTAAAGAAATTTGTGATGACGGATTAAAGTATAAGACGGCATCCGTATGTATTCCTCCAAGTTTTGTAAAGCAGGCGGCAGAATATGTTGAGGGAGAATTACCAATTTGTACCGTGATTGGATTTCCGAATGGCTATAATGCAACAGAAATAAAATGCGCAGAGGCATCCCTTGCAGTGAAAGAGGGAGCATCGGAGATTGATATGGTTATCAATATCGGATGGGTAAAGGAGCAGAGATGGGATGAACTGTTTAATGAAATTAATAAAGTAAAGGATTCCTGTGATGGCAGACTTTTGAAAGTAATTGTGGAGACCTGTCTTCTGACAGACGAAGAAATAGAGAAAATAACAGAGATAGTATCTCTTTCAAAGGCAGAGTTCATTAAGACATCTACCGGATTTTCTACAGAGGGAGCAACTTTTCATGCGGTAAAACTTTTTGCTGATAATGTTTTTAATGGAACAAAAATAAAAGCGGCAGGTGGAATCAGTACCATTGAAGATGCAGAGAGATTTATTGAATTAGGTGCGGATAGACTTGGGACAAGCAGAATTGTTAAGATCGTAAAAAGTCAGGAGTGAGAAAAAAGTAAAAGGTTCTTATAATCGGATATGAACTAAAATTGTGGCAAAAAAGTCATGTTGACAACGAAAATATCATATTATATAATCACAATGATATAAGGCATTGTACACTATTCTAATGCGTTTTGTATAGGTGTGCAGGCAGGTAATCAATCTTTTATGGTTGGTTACAAGTAATGGCGAAGACGAAGAGAAGTAACTTTGATTATCGCTCACAGAGAGCAGGCGTTGGTGGGAGTCCTGCAGAATGAATCAATGTGAATAACACTTCCGAGCCGCAAGCTGAAAGTCGGAATTTTATTTAGTACATATTGTGAGGCTGAATAATAAGTTTGATTAGTAGGTGAGCCGTAGCTGAACGACAAACAGAAGGTTTTTGAACCGGTGAGTGGCTGCTGAGGCAGTAAATCAGGTGGTACCGCGGACTAGATGAATCTTGTATTTCACTGTTCGTCCTGAGACAGTAAGTTTCAGGATGAATGGTGTTTTTTATTTCCTGAAGCATATCACTCGTATTTATAGAAGGGAGAAAACAAATGGACACAAACACAAATAACATTTACCGTGATGTGACAATGGATCAGGTTTCTGAGGCAAACGTGGGTCAGACTATGAAGATTTCCGGATGGATTGAAAATATCAGAGATCACGGTGGCGTTTCATTTATTGATTTAAGAGATATGTATGGAGTTATGCAGGTTGTTATGCGTGACACTACACTGCTTGAGGGACTGAGCAAGGAAGATTGTATTTCCGTTGAAGGTCCTATTGAACACAGGGATGAGGAAACATATAATCCGAAGATTCCAACAGGGACAATTGAGTTAGAGGCAAGGAAAGTCAGTGTTTTAGGAAAGGTTTACAAACAGCTTCCGTTT
This sequence comes from Roseburia sp., assembly GCA_030844625.1. Classification (GTDB taxonomy): domain Bacteria; phylum Bacillota; class Clostridia; order Lachnospirales; family Lachnospiraceae; genus Eubacterium_G. The sequence continues at coordinate 3,050 of JAUUNJ010000006.1, forward strand.
GAAATTGTCACTTCAAAAGAGACAAGAGAAGATGTTAGATTAAAATACCGTTACCTTGATTTGAGAAATACAAAAGTTAGAGATAATATGATTTTTCGATCAAAGGTTATTTCATATTTGAGAGAAAAGATGACAGATATGGGATTCTTAGAGATTCAGACACCTATTCTCTGCGCATCATCACCGGAAGGAGCAAGAGATTACATTGTTCCTTCAAGAAAATTTAAGGGAAAGTTTTATGCACTTCCACAGGCACCACAGCAGTATAAGCAGTTATTAATGGTGTCAGGTTTTGATAAATATTTTCAGATTGCACCATGTTTTAGAGACGAGGATGCAAGAGCAGACCGTTCCCCGGGAGAATTTTATCAGCTAGACTTTGAGATGAGTTTTGCAACACAGGAAGACGTGTTCAGAGTTGGTGAGGAAGTGCTTGCAGATACATTTAACAAATTTGCACCGGAAGGATATGAGGTGACACAGGCTCCGTTCCCGGTTATCAGCTATAAAGAAGCAATGCTGAAATATGGTACAGATAAACCGGATCTTCGAAATCCGTTGGAAATTATTGATGTTACAGATTTCTTCCAGAGATGTACATTCAAGCCATTCCACGGCAAGACAGTCCGTGCCATCAAGATAGAACAGAAGTTGTCAAAGGGACAGCATGAAAAATTGTTGAAATTTGCTCAGGGTATTGGTATGGGCGGATTAGGATATCTGGAAGTATTAGAAGACGGTTCCTACAAAGGACCAATAGACAAATTTATTCCGGATGATATGAAAGATGAAATCAGAAATCAGGCAGGATTAAAACCAATTGATACCATTTTCTTCATTGCTGACAATGAAAAGAATGCTGCATTATATGCAGGTCAGATTCGTACAGAATTAGGCACAAGACTTGACCTTATTGACAAGAAGGCATACAAGTTCTGCTACATTAATGATTTCCCAATGTATGAATATGACAACGAGACAAAGCAGATGATTTTTACCCACAATCCATTCTCAATGCCACAGGGAGGACTGGAAGCATTAGAGACAAAGAATCCGGAGGAGATTCTTGCTTATCAGTATGATATTGTGTGTAATGGTGTAGAACTTTCATCAGGTGCTGTCAGAAACCATGACATGAAGATTATGGTGAAAGCATTTGAGATTGCAGGATACACAGAGGAAGACTTGAAAGAGAAGTTTGGTGCTCTCTATAATGCATTTCAGTTTGGAGCACCTCCGCATGCCGGCATGGCACCGGGAGTTGATAGAATGATTATGCTTCTTCGTGATGAGGAAAACATCCGCGAGGTAATTCCGTTCCCAATGAACGGAAATGCACAGGATCTTATGTGTGGAGCTCCGGGAGAAGTGACGGAACAGCAGTTGAGAGAAGTTCATATTAAAGTCAGACAATAGGAGGTGTGTATGGTAGCAATGAATTTATTGGCACTTATTGTATTGGGACTTGTAGTAGTAGGATTAATCATTACAGGGATTGTTATAGCGATTCATTATGATAAAAAAGATGATTAGTAAAAAGCAGGGATATTTCCCTGCTTTTTTTGTGTCAGTATTATACTATAATTGATAGATTAACTGTTATGTGAATGAACAACCCCTTGAAATCAGTGATTGCAACTGCTGGTTGACAAATTGAAAAGGCAACTTGGTGTTGCGCAACCATTAAAAGTGCTATATTCTTTCTATCGATCGATAAAATAAGAAACTTGTTCAAAGGTTACTTATCATTTATAATATAAAATGAAAATCGGAGGAAATAGAATGAAATTAGCAGATAAAATTATTTTACTACGAAAACAGAAGGGATGGTCTCAGGAGGAATTGGCGGCGCAGATGGATGTATCACGACAGTCGGTATCCAAATGGGAGAGTGGTGCAAGTATTCCTGACATTGATAAGATTTTATTATTAAGTCAGATTTTTGGAACAACCACAGATTTTTTACTAAAGGATGATGTTGAAGTTTTCGGAGAATTGGATGATAAAGCAGAAGATAATGGGGTGAAAGAAACACCGAAACGTCATGTTACAAGGCAGGAAGCAATGGATTTTCTGGCGGCAAGAAAAGAGGCATCTCCCAGAGTGGCGCTGGGGGTAGCACTTTGTATTATATCTCCGGTCATAATGGTGGTGTTATGTGGACTGGCAGAGGGGAAGCTGTATGGAATGACAGAGAATCTTGCATGCGCTATTGGACTGGGAGCATTATTGGTGATTGTTACAATTGCAGTTTCTATTCTCATTACGACAGGAATGTCTTTGAATCGGTATGAATATATAGAAAAAGAAATTGTGTTGATTGATACGGATTTGGCGGAGGAAATAAAAAAAGAGAGTGACGGATATATGCCTATTTTCTCAAAAAATATTGTCATTGGAGTTGTACTCTGTATTATATCAGCCATTCCGTTGCTGACATTTCCCATTATTATGGAAGGCAAAGACTATGTAGCACTTTTTTTAGTTGGTGTACTTCTTTTGATTGTGGCATGTGGCGTATGGTGTTTTGTCAGAGTCGGAATGATAAAGGGAGCTTATGATCAGATATTACAAAAAGAAGATTATACTGCGGAAAAGAAAATTGCCAAAAAGAAACTGAATCCTATTGCCCCGGTCTATTGGATGCTGGTAACGATTCTCTATCTGGTCATCAGTTTCTTGACAAATCGTTGGGAAATTACATGGCTTATATGGGCAGTGGCAGGAATTATGTTTGGAATCATAGCAGTCATTGTGGAAAATAAAAATCTGCCGGAGTAATTGTGTATCCCATAAACAGGCTGCAGCGAGAAGCATTATTGACAATAGATATAACTCAAAGTCAGTTTGGTTATATCTATTGTCAATAATGCTTCTCATTGCGGCTTGTTTACGAAACGAACAATTACTCCGGCAACTTTTTATTTTGAAAATGCCAGATATGCAGCACCAATCAGCCCGGAATCCTCATTTAAAGTGGATTTGCGCACCCTTATAAATGGTTTCACATTGTCGTAAACTTTGGTTTTCACAAGTGCTTCCACTTCCTCTACAAATCCATCTATTTTGAGAGCGACAGAGCCGCCCAAAATAACAATTTCAGGGTCTGCAAAGGCATAAATAAAAGCAATAAAATTGGCGAGATAATTTTTGGCATCATCCATAATGGATTTTGCAATTTCATTGCCGGCAGCAGCCAGAGCGTTGACCTCACCTGCATGTTTTACATCAAGACCTGCCTTTAATGCACGGCTTGTAATTGCAGTGCCGCTGCTGATGGCTTCAATGCCTCCCGGTATGATAGAGCCGTGGGACGGACCATCCTGGACCATGATACAGTTGGCGACTTCGTTGGCATAGCCGTGAGCACCCAGATAAATTTCTTTGTCGATGACAAATCCTGCACCAAGTCCGGTAGATACCGTAAGAAACTGAACAAAGCGGTAATCTTTTCCTTCTCCGGCAACTGCTTCGGCAAGACCGGCAAGGTTGGCATCATTATCCAGATATACCGGAATGTCTGCCATTTTACTCAGTTCTTTTGCCACAAACAGATTATGCCATTTACCATTTAAGTTGGGCGGAGTCAGTATCTGCCCTTTTATTAAATCCAGAGGTCCCGGGCAGGACATTCCTGCGCCTACAATATCATAATCATAGGCCCTTATAATGTCTGCTATTGCACTTAAGGTAACCTCAGGATTGGATGAATCTGTGGTAAACTGCTGTCTGTCAATTATATTTAATTTTTCATCTACTAGGGCGACACGGGTATTTGTGCCGCCGATATCTATTGCAATCGCGTATTTCATTAGTTTACATAAATTGTCACAAACTTACAGTGTGACAGCTCCTTTACTTTTATTGTGTTGTTATAAATCTCAATGGCTTCCGTTTTTTCTTCTTTTAAGTTAGTATAATAAGCCTGAGAAATATCAAAGTTAAATTTAATTGTATCACTTATATTTTTGTGGTCTTTTCCGTTGAATAGACGGAGAATCAGACCTTGGTCATCTTCCGCTTTCTTAATTGCGGAAACAACAAGCTTGTTTTCCGTTTCAAAAAGAGAAGCTCTGGAAGGTTTTGTTCCTTCAATTTCTCTCTGGGAGAAAATTAATCTGCCATTCAGGAATTCTGCATAAGTGTAAACTTCAACTGGTGTATTGTAGGCTTTTGCCAGAGTGTCCACATTGGAATCATTGATATCAGAATTGTAAGTCATAAATCCAAAGGAAAAATCCATTTCTTTCAGTAACTGTGCATCAGGAGTTTCGATAATTCTCTCTCCACTGGCTCTGCCCGGACGGTAAATCAGGTTCTCTTTTCCCATAAATCCGTAAGTACGGAATAAAGTCAGACGGATTCTGCTGTCATCTAAGACTTCATATTCTCTCACACCCTGTGGAATCACTGCAATTCCGCTGTTTCCATCAGTCAGGGACACATAGGACTGTGCAGGCTCAATGGAGATAGGAGGTTCCTGCCAGGATGACTGGTCATTTGCCCAGTTGGCAAGCTCCTGAATGCCGGCTTTCTTTTCTGTACGGTTTTCCAGATCCTCCATATACAGATTCATTTCTTTTTCGTAATAGTTCGGACGTTTTATTAAACCAAACTGTTGGTCAGCATAATTGAACTTACTTGTAATCTGGCTGTCAAAAATAACGCACAGGCGATGGGATAATCCGTTATTATCCACATGAACATTAAAATCAATAACTTTGGAACCTTTTCTTAATCCAACTTCCAAAGTAACTGGCAGAGTAGTAGAAGCTGCACCCTCTGCACGCTCTTCCAAATCTTTTGGAACAATCATAGTAAAGTCAATTTTGGTTTTGCTGTAGAGGTCATTTCCACAAATCTTATATTCAAACTTTGAATCAGTGGAATAGATTTCCATATCCTCTCTTGGAGGAGAGTAGTTAAAACTGTCCCCGTCATCTCCGTTTTCCACAAGCACAGCCTGATTTTTGTAAGTTACATTATTTTCTTTATCCAAAATTGTCAGCGAACCGTTTTCAGCCACAGAAATAGAGTAGAACTCATTTTCTAATGTATCATTATTTTTCATTGGAACAGAACTGTTATCATTTATGTCAAGAGAATACTGCACATATCCAAGAGCAGGAACATCCTCTGTCTTAATGGCAAGAACAGCTTCCAACACCTTCTCTGGAATATAGAACTTTCTGGATGGGTCAAGCTTAATTGTCTGGGAGAGAACGTAATCGGTCAGGTCTCTCGATTCTATAATTGTGTAATCAATCTTATTTCCTTTTTCGTCAACGATTGCAAAATCACCGCCCGGAATATATGTCTTAACAAGAATGGTGTCATTCCGTCTCTGAGGCAGAGTATTAATTAACGTAAATGTCATGTCAGCTTTGTTTTTGATGCTTGTTGCAATCAGTCTGGAATGGAGTTCCACAATATTTACAGCAATATCCCGTGCCTGTTTATAACGCATATAAACATCTTCGTTTGCAGTATCGGAAATACAGGAGCCGATGGAATCATGGGCTGCATTTTCAAATAACAGCTTCCAGATTTCCTCCACCACCTTGTGAGGATAATCATTGCCCAGCTTGTAAGATAAGGCAAGAAGAGGTTCCATTACATTCGTGACATAGTTTTGTACCTGTGTGTTTAAAACTTTTAAATCCGAACGTGATGAGAAGATGGATTTGTGTATTCTCATATGCTTTGCAATAACCAGTTCGCCCTGGACCTGTTCCAATGTTGGATTTTCACTTTTAACATCTTTGATATAGTCTTCAATACAGCTGATAACATATTCGTTGTCAGGGTCTTTTGCGTTTCTTTCTCTGATAATTTCAGGAAGATTTGTGCGGATTGGTGCCTGATCAAAGCCGTTAGGAAAATAAATATTCTTAGTGGAGCTTCCCTTTCCTGCCTTTTCAAAACATTCTTTCTGCCAAAACTCTTCACTTTTTTCAGAATCTTCAGGAATATTACCGCCAATATAGTAACCGAATGGTATCTGGGTGGTAAACACGATGCTTCCGTCATCACCTCTCCAGTTGAAATCAGTGTGATTTACCATATCATCACTGACACCGCGCCAGAATAAAGTATCGTCTATGCCAAATTCTTTATAGATCTGTGGCATATTTCCTGACTGGCCAAAGGAATCGGGAACATATCCCACATTCATATAACCGCCAAATTCTTCACATCGCTTCATTCCATAGTACATGTTTCTGACAATGCTTTCGCCGGAAATCACCAGCTGGTCACTTTGTGTATACCAGGGACCGATAATCAATCTTTTTTCTTTGACCAGTCTTGTAATGCGTTCCTGATCCTGAGGCATCCATTTGATATAATCATCTAACAGGGAACCCTGTGCATCCAGCATAAAATATTTAAAATCTTTGTCTTTCTCTAATGTGTCCAGTACGTCTTTTAAATCTTTCATCAAATAAATTTTAGAACGGGATGTTGTAAAATACCATTCTCTGTCCCAGTGTGAATGGGGTACAACATGTATTTTATGTTTCATACGAAATCCTCCTTATATTATGCATAAACGACAGAGAAGTTTTTTCGTTTATGCTGAATTGAGAAAGGCAGGGGCAAATATAAGCCCCTGCCCATGTCTCTTAATCATTATGAATTACTTAATATTGTTTATTTATTCAACATCTTCAAAGGAAAGTTCAATTTCATCTACATCAACATCCTCTGAAACATTGTCTGTATTCTGATTGAAATCAACAAGTAAAGTAGCAAGTACAGCGATTACAATTGCGCCAACTAAAATACCAACAAGGTAAGCCCATCCGTTTGTGACAGATACAAAACCGTAGATACCACCAACAGGAGGGATATCACCTTTGGCACCCAGTAAGCAGGCAATTGCTGTACCGATGGCACCACCTAACATATTCACCGGAATTAATACCTGAGGTTTCACCAGAGTGAAAGGAATGGCACCTTCCGTAATACCGATGAATCCCATTACCCAGTTACCTTTACCTGTTTCTCTGAAAGAATCAGAAAATCTCTTTTTTCTGATTACAGTTGCAATCGCATAAGCTAAAGGTGGAATACAAATAGCACAGTTAATAAATACGTTTGGCTGATAAATGCCTTCTGCTAATAACACGTTACCTGCCATCCATGCGGATTTGTTAATCGGACCACCCATATCGGATGCAATCATGGCACCTAAGATGAGAGCCATAATTAACTGGGATGTACCGCTCTTGCTCATTGCACTTAACCAGTCGACTAACCAGTTGTTAATTGCAGCCAGAGGGTCGGCAAGAATAGCGCCCATTATAATTGCCACAATACCGGTTGCAAGGAAAGGTAAAATTACAAGGGGCATCATTGTCTGCATGGATTCCGGAAGATGAATATGTTTCTTTGCCCATTTAACAGTGTAACCTGCTATAAATGCTGCTATTACGGCACCTAAGAAACCTGCCTGAGTGTTGGAGGCAAGAGCCCCACCGATTAAACCTGCACCGATTGCCGGTTTATCTGCAATACTGTATGCGATAAATCCTGCCAACACTGTATTAATTAATCCGATACCTGTCCAACCTACGTTTTCAATTAATTTCAGGATGTGTAAAAATCCTGTTCCATCTGCATATGGGTCTAATGAAGTGATACCCATACATAAAGCTATAATTTTTGGAATTGCTACGACTAAGGATGCTCCGATAATAAGTGGAAGCATATAGCCGATACCGGTCATCAAATGACCTTTTGCTTCTTTAAGAAAATTTTTCATTTTTTAGTGTCTCCTTTTGTTAATCAATTTTGTTATAATGTTTTATCTATAGTATATAGAGTAACTATTTATTTACTGCAGCCACGCATTTTTTAATAACTGCTTCAGGTGCCTTGATACAAATATTGATATCAACGCGGATTACCTTTTTTCCGGAAAAGCGTTCCATATCGGTAATCTTCTGATCTGAAGCAATAATAACCAAATCAGCAGCCTGTGCTTCTTCCGGGGTAATGGTGTTAACCTGTCCCATACTGCCCTGTTGTTCGATTTTAATGTCATAGCCCAATTCTTTTCCCGCTTTTTCCAAAGCCTTTGCTGCCATCGGTGTGTGTGCAAGTCCTGCCGGACAAGCGGAGATACCTACAATCTTCATATTAATTATCCTCCTTTATAATTTTTGATATATACTCTGCCAGTTCAGATTTATTGACAGATGATTTTACTGTATTTTTAAATTCATCTTCCAATAAATTGGTTGCCAGTTTTGAAATCATCATTAAATGTTCGTTGCCGGCGTTTTCTTTTGGAACAATTAATGCAAATAAATTTGTTACGGATGAATCATCTAAAGTTTCCCATTCTTCAATTGGGTTTTTACAGCGTACATATATAATTGCAATTTCTTTGGCGTGAAACGACTTCGCATGAGGTATTGCAAATCCATCCTGCAAGCCTGTAGAAAACTCTTCCTCTCTTTTGAGAAAATCTTTCAGAAGTCCATCTCTGTTATCAGTAAGTCCAAGTTTCAGTGCCTGGTTACTGATAAATTCTAAAGCCTCTGTTTTAGTGTTAACATTAATGTCAAAAAATATATATTCTTCTTTAAACAATTGTTTACCTCCTTATATTCAGCCATGTTACCCACCCATTAAAGTTTAAAACTTATGGGTGATGTGTTTTGCTTATGTGTCAAGTATATTGGGAAAGAGATTTAATTTCAATTGATGCAATTTCCGGTTTAAAGTGGAAAAATTAATTATGAATATCATAATGTTTCCAAAAGAAAGTGGAAAGTAGAGTGACTATATAACAAGTTGTTTCCACTTTTTTCCGGAAAATACCATGATTGTAATTTTCTTAAAATGTACCTTATAATAAAGGTAAATTTATTTCGAACAAAAATTGTGGACTGATTATAAAAAAATCGGACATAATACCACGGGAGGGAAAGTAATGTTTCAGTACGGAAGGTTAAATGAAATATTTAATTACATTAGAAAGCATGATTATATTTCTTCTGAACGGCTGGCTTCAAGATTTGATGTAACAGACAGAACAATAAGAAATGACATTCAGGAAATAAATTCTGTTCTGCCGGAGTATGGGGCGGTGATAAAATTAAAAAGAAAATTTGGATACTTTATAGAAGTAACCGATGATATGTCCTATCAAAATTTTTTGAGAGAATTGGAAAATAGTTTTCAGGATAATATGGAGTTAGATACATCTAAAGATAGAATCAGATATATTCTTAGTTTACTATTGGAGGCAGATGACTATATCTCTTTGGATGAAATCATGGACAAAGTATATATCTCTAAAAATACTCTGAATAACTATATAAAGACAATTAAAAAAATTGTGGATCAGTATGATCTGGAATATATTGCGAAGCCGAATGCCGGAATAAAGATTATTGGTGCGGAAGATGGCAAGCGAAAATGTATTATGGATCATGTTATAACTTATAATTTTGATAATTATATTACAGGATTTACAAAAGAAGAACGTGCATTATTTAAAGGAATTAATCTTGACTATTTAAAAAAGATTACATTGTCACAGCTAAACAGACGAAATATTGAAACCAGTGATTATAATACAAAGAATTTGATTATTCATCTTGCTCTGATGATTTCCCGTGTGAAAAGTAATAATTATATAAATGTTTTAGAAATCGAAACAGACTATTCTATTATGTGCATTGTTGAAAGTTTATGCAAAGAGATAGAAGAATACTATGATATTGCTGTTTCGAAAGGAGAAAAAATATACATTTATCTCCATTTTGTTGCCAATACACACCTGGAGGCAACAGACATTGATGATGAATGGTTAGAGAAATCTATTGATAATATTTTGGAGATTATATACGAAAATTACAATTTTGATTTGCGAAATGATCAGATTTTAATAGGGGACTTGTTTCGACACATGAAGTCGATTTTTACAAGCAAAACCTTTGGATTAAATATAAGAAATCCATTGATTAACACAATTAAAACCAATTATCCTCTTGCGTTTGAAATTACATTGACTGCTGTAACAAAGGTGTTTTCAAAGCAGCCCTTTGTATTGAATGAAGAAGATGTGGGATATGTATCGGTGCATATTGGAGCTGCAATAGAGAGATATTTTGCAAAAAAACTGAAGAAGAAAAATGTTATTTTAGTGTGCGGAAGTGGGCAGGCAACCACAAGAATGCTGGAAGCAAGGCTGAATTTGTATTTTCCGGACAAAATTAATATTGTAAGATGTGCATCCTATAATGAGTACAATAATTATAGAGGAAAAGACTTTAACAACATTGATTTTGTGATTTCTACAGTTCCTCTTGAAAGTAAAATTGTTCCCTCAATTACAGTAAATTTTGCATTAAAAAATAAAGATATTGAATTAATTTCAAGATTTTTAAATGTTATAAATGTTAAAAAAAGTAATAGAGAATCAGCATTTTTTGATGAGGAATTATTTTTTCAATTGAAAGAAGTGTCAAGTAAGGAAACGCTGCTTCGGATTTTATATGATAAATTAAAAGAAAAAGGTATTGTGGAAGAAAATTTTATAGATTCTGTTTTTGAACGGGAAGAATTGGGAAAGACAAATATGAATGACATATTTGCATTGGCGCACCCTATGAAATTGTGCGCAAAAGAAACAAAAGTTGCGGTGGCAATACTGGACAAGCCTGTTTTATGGAATGATGATGAGACAGTGCAGATCGTTTTTCTTTTAGCCATTAAACAGGGAGTACAAAAAGACATAGAGCATTTATACGACAGCTTTATTGAAATCGTAAATGATACTAAGTTACAGCAGAAAATCATTCATTGCAGAAATTATAAGGAATTCATTTCAGTCTTATATTAGGCGGAATATAGAGATCTTACTGTTGAATCTTGAACTTCATGGAATTTGTGCTATGATAACAATGACATTAAGAAAAAGGAAGAATAAAAATGTACAATACAGTAATTTTTGACTTGGATGGAACCTTATTAAATACATTGGAAGATTTGGCAGATGCAGTTAACTTTGTGCTGAAAAAATTTGGCTGGCAGGAACATACAATTGATCAGGTGCGCAGTCATGTTGGTAATGGAATCCGTAATTTGATGAAGCGCTCTGTACCTGACGGATTTGCCAATCCACAGTTTGAAGATGCATTTGAGACTTTTAAAGAGTATTATCAGGCACATTGTCAGGTAAAGACAGATGCCTATCCGGGAATTATGGAGTTGTTAAAGGTGCTTTATGATAAAGGCTATAAAATGGCAATCGTATCAAACAAAGCACACAAGGCAGTTGTGGAATTAAATGAAATCTATTTCAAAGATTACATTCAGGTGGCAATGGGAGAAAATGAAGATGCAGGAATCAAGAAAAAACCTGCACCGGAGATGGTTTACAAAGCCCTTGAAAGACTGGGTAGCAGTAAAGAAGAGGCAATATATGTAGGGGATTCAGATGTAGATAAAGCCACAGCAGACAACGCAGGAATGGAATGCGTATTGTGTCAGTGGGGATTCCGGGAACTGGAACTGTTACAATCTTTGAAGCCAAAGGCTATTATTGCAGAACCAATGGAGTTAATTGAAATTATATCGGATTAAATGTTAAAGTGGGCATTCAATATTGGAACGCCCACTTTTTGATTTGATTTTGTAACAAGCTTTTTAATCTGTCTGGAGTTTTCTCATATGGTAAAACTCCCCGTGTTTCGCCATAAGTTCATCATAAGTGCCAAATTCAGTACAACCTCCGTTTCCGATAACTGCAATTTTGTCAGCATTCCGGATGGTTGACAAACGATGGGCTACAATAAATGTAGTTCTGGTATTTGCCATATTTTCGATAGCTTTTTGAATTTCGTATTCGGATGTACTGTCAAGGGCAGAGGTCGCTTCATCAAAAATAATAACTTTCGGGTTACGAACCAAAGCTCTTGCGATGGCAAGACGCTGACGCTGACCGCCGGAAAGTTTGCCGCCGTTTTCTCCGATTTTTGTGTCCAGTCCTTCGGGAAGTTCACTTACAAATTTGCTCAGGTTTGCTGCTTTTAGGGCAGATTGTAATTGTTCTTCTGTCACGTCGGGCATACCATAGGTAATGTTATCCCGTATGCTTCCCGAAAATAAAATTGTATTTTGCGGGACAACAGAAACAAAGTTTCTATAACTTCTCAAATTGATATCTTTTAAATTGTTTCCGTCCAAATAAATATCTCCGCTTACAGGTTTAATAAAACCAATTAAAAGATTCAGAATGGTAGTTTTTCCGGCACCGGATTCTCCTACCAGAGCAACCGTCTCACCGCATTTTACTGAAAGATTAAATTTATATAATATTTCTTTGGAATTATTATAGTGAAAAATTACATTTTTAAATTCAAAATCGCCTACAATATGATTAAGTTTCTTTTTGCCTTTGTACTGTTCAATATCATCGGATAATAGGATTTCCCCGATACTGTTAATGGCTTCTGTGCCTTTTGCCATATTAGGAAGCATCATGATAATAGCAGCTACCTGATTGACAATAGTGGTAAAGTAGCTTTGGTACATGGCAATTTCGCCTACAGAAATTTTCTTCTTATATGCCATATAGCCGGTGAAGGCAAGGCATATGACCTGAAATGCCTGAAAAACACACCAACTGATAGCACCAAAATTGGCATGAAGAATATCCAATTTAAATCCCTTTTGAGCAACACCGTTTAGGAATCTGCCCATTTTCTTAATTTCCTGATTTTCAAGAGCATGGGCACGGGTAACCGGAATCAGGTCAACCATTTCTACAACTCTTGTTGAGGTTTCTTCCATCTGTTTGCGAAACTCCCGATTGCACTTGCGGATTCCTTTTCGAAAGAAACCTATGGTAGCCCCGGCAATCGGAACTGTAATCAGGAAGAATGTAAATACAATAAGACTTTTGGTGATGGTAACAGAAAGGGCAACAATAATATTTAAGCCGATTGTAAGCATATGGGTAAAAATCTGTGAAGATAGTGCCTGTATTGCTTCAACATCACGAATAATCTTAGATTGAAGTCTGCCAGACTCTGTTTCCGTGTGAAAGGAGATAGATAACTGTTGTAGCTTTCTGACTAAAGAACTTCTCAGATGTGCCTCAACAGCTCTGATTGCAGTGCTTTGGCACACATTAAACAGATAATTCAGTGGAAAATTAAATGCGATCAGCGTAATAATTACTGCAATATTAATAATAATTTCCGTAGTAGTGTGTGCCGCAGGGTTTGTTGCAATGTTAATAATATTTGAAGTTACAATTGGCAGAACCCAAACAGGACTGTTTTTTAATACAAAGAAAAAACCAGCCAACAAGAATCTCCAGTAGGTTCCTTTGTATAACCTAAAAAAAGTTCTTATTGGGTGGCCCTGACTTTTACTAAAGATTTTAATATATTCATCATCATTTTCAACCGGGTTATCTTCGACCCATTCTTCTTCTTTAAAGAAAAAACTCATGGTAAATATTTCCTCTTTCTATGTGTTTCAATAAATTAGTCAACTTTACAGGCTTTGCGCGCAAGGGAGTCAGCCAAATCATTATATTTGTCTCCGGAATGCCCCTTGACTTTTTCAAAAGAAATGTTTACTTTCTTTTTTATCTGATCGTAATACTTTTTATATAAAATTGTGCCTTTTTTATTGGTCTTCCATTCTCCGGTACACCATTTTGAAATTCCCATATAATCATAATAGATTGTAAGGGTGCTTATATTATTTTTAACAGCATATTCCATTGCCGCCATAGAGCCGTATATTTCTCCGGCAACATTTCGCATTGCTGCCATTTCTTCATCTTGAAAAGAATCAGATAAATGAATCTGTTTTCCGTTATGGAACATGACCGCTCCATAACCAAATTCTTTTGTAGCAACATTGTAACTTCCGTCCACATAAGCCACTGCTTTGACAGAGTTGGAAAATGGCATATCAGTGTCAGGAAATTCTTCGTTGGCAATAGGAGTATCTGAATCTGATGAGTCCATATCAAGTATATTCAAATGATTATCAGTGGAATCCGGGTCAAACAGACTTAATTGTTTTCCGCTCCATCCCATATAAGCATATGCATCGGATAAACTTTTAAAACTCTTATATAGAGCACCGGGATATCCATCAACGCTGGCTTTACATTCTTCCCATGTCTCAAAAACACCGGTTGTCATTCCAACTTTAACTGCATAATATTTTTGTGCCATCTCTATTTCCTTTCATAACATTCATTAATTTTTTTCAGTAGTTTGTTCCTGTTTCTTCTTTTTATATTTTTGACTCTTTTTCGTTTTCTTTTCTTTCCACGGATTGCCTTCAACAGGGTCTGTTGGATCCCATCCGGATTTAGGATTTGACTTCTTGATTTTTTTGACTGTTGGCAGGGTGATTGGTGGAATTTCTCCGGGTTCACTGTAAATATTAACTTTGGTACCTGCCTTACAATGATCGTAGATCCATTTAATGGCAGCTACTCTGAAACGAACGCAGCCCAGAGAAGCCGGTTTTCCCAACTTATTGTATTCCCAGAATTCCAGTGAATCGTTATCAGGTTCCGTATAAGGTACAGAGTGTAACATAATCTGACCTTGGATTCTTATTGCGTATTGTGCGTAAGTACCGTCCACCATAAGTCTCCAACGGTATTTATCGGACATTTCAAAAACACCTAGAGGAGTATCATCTTCTTCCAGACCGGTGGAGCAGATAAATGCTTTGTAAGGGATAGAATGATGCCCTTTCTTATCCATTCCGTAAACAATCCCAAAATTTTCGGCTCTGTTTATTCTGATTAAATAAGGATATTCCGCATCAAAATCAATCTGTTTTTTGACATTTTCTTTGGTTTCGGGTTCTTCTGTAACTTCTTCTGTTATTTTTTCTCTTTGAAAAATATTTGTTGTGGATTCTTCCGGCTTTGGGGAAGTAGTTTCGTTAACAAAAGATTCCTTTTGAGCATTCGTATTATTATTTGAAGTTATTATTATGAAAAATGCAATAACAAGTAAAAGCATACCTGCGATTATACTCCATTGCATATTGTGATCTGATTTCTTTAAGTTTATCATTTTGTATCTCCGTAATAGTTTCCTAAGTATATGCATATTTTATATTCTAACGGAATTAATTGCAATAGGTGTAATATACCATTTTAACAACTTTCGAAAAATCATATTTGTTGACGTGATGAATGTGATTTGTTATTATTTTTATTATACAATTTCATTTTTGGAAGGAGAACAAGTATGGGGTACACAAAACAGAGAATTTTAAATATGGCAGAGACAGAGGATGTGGAGTTTATCCGTCTTCAGTTTACTGACCTTTTTGGAACATTAAAAAATGTGGCGATTACAAAAAGCCAGTTAGCAAAAGCGTTAGACAACAAGATTATGTTTGATGGTTCTTCCATCGAAGGATTTGCCAGAATTGAAGAATCAGATATGTATCTTTATCCGGATTATGATACTTTTGAAATATTACCGTTCAGACCACATCAGGGAAAAGTTGCAAGAATGATTTGTGATGTCTATAAGCCGGATGGAACACAGCTTGAAAATGATCCAAGATACATATTAAAAAAGGTTATCAAAGAAGCTGCCGATATGGGATATACCTTTAATGTAGGTCCGGAATGTGAATTTTTCTTATTTCATACTGATGACAATGGAAATCCTACAACAATCAGCCATGAAAAAGGAAGTTATTTTGATTTGGGACCAACAGATTTAGGAGAGAATGCCCGCCGTGACATTATATTGAATCTGGAAGACATGGGGTTTGAAGTAGAGGCATCCCACCACGAAGTTGCTCCGGCACAGCACGAAATCGATTTTAAATATGGTGAAGCATTGAAGACCGCAGATAGAATTATGACCTATAAACTTACTGTAAAGACAATTGCAAAACGTCACGGATTATATGCTTCTTTTATGCCAAAGCCAAAATACGGAGTATGTGGTTCCGGTATGCATATTAATATGTCATTGTTTAAGGATGGGGAAAATGCTTTTGTAAATGCGGATGACGAAAGAGGATTAAGTGATATTGCGTATAGCTTTATTGCCGGACTTATGGAACATGCCAAGCCGATTACAGCAATTACCAATCCTATCGTAAATTCTTATAAGAGATTAGTACCGGGATATGAAGCACCTACATATATTGCATGGTCAGGTACAAATAGAAGTCCGTTGATCAGAGTTCCGGCAGCAAGAGGTGCCGGAACAAGAGTGGAACTTAGAAGTCCGGATTGCGCAGCGAATCCTTACCTTGCAATTGCAGTGTGTCTTGCAGCAGGACTTGACGGAATTAAGCGTGGATTAAAACCTGTTGAAGGTGTTCAGAAAGATATTTATGCTATGACAGATGAAGAAAGAAGAGCAGAAGGGATTCACAGTCTTCCCAAAAATCTTTATGAGGCAATCAAAGAAATGAGAGAATCTGATTTTATGAAAGAAGTCCTTGGAGAAGAAGTATTTAAGAAATATATACGTGCAAAGAAAGAGGAATGGATGGAATATACGTCTCAGGTTACCGACTGGGAGCTGGAAAGATATTTAGGACGTATTTAGTCGGAGGTAAAATTGGCAGGAATTATAGTTGCATTTCCCAAACAGGAAGATAGTAAAGCAATCAAAGGTCTTTTAGTCCGAAATGGATATGATGTGGTATCCAGTTGCACAACTGGAGCAAAGGCAATCCATTTAGCAGATCATCTTGGTGAGGGAATCATAATTAGTGGATACAGACTTCCGGATATGCTATACAGCGAAATTTTTGAGAATGTGCAGGGAAGATTTGAAATGCTGCTTGTGGCATCGAGACAAAAACTTCTTGAGGATGATTCGGGTGTGGCAATGCTGGAGATGCCTATAAAAGTAAGGGATTTCCTTAATTCTGTTGAAATGATGGAAAGTAATCTGTATGCGAAAGCGCGCAAAGGCAAACATAAACCGGGACAGCGCACAGAGGAAGAGAAATCCATTATTAATCAGGCAAAGGCAGTTTTAATGGAAAAGAATAATTTGTCAGAAAATGAAGCTCATAGATACATACAGAAAACGGCTATGGACAGTGGAAGAACCATGGTTGACACAGCGGACATGATTCTGGCAATTATGTATAAAGAGTGAATTTAGAGGAAGAAAAACAAATTTAAAGAAAGAAGGATTGAAAAATGTACAAGATTAATGAAAACTACTTAAAGTTACAGGGAAGCTATTTATTTTCAAACATTGCAAAAAAAGTAGCTGCTTACAAGGAGGCAAATCCGGACAAGGATGTAATCAGCCTTGGAATTGGTGATGTCACACAGCCTCTTGCACCTGCAGTGATTGATGCCCTTCATAAAGCGGTTGATGAGATGGCAGTTGCAGAAACCTTTCATGGATATGCACCGGACCTTGGATATGAATTTTTAAGAAGTGCAATCAGGGATAATGACTATAAGGCGAGAGGTGTAGATATTGCGCTGGATGAAATTTTTGTCAGCGATGGTGCAAAGTCAGATTCCGGTAATATCGGTGATATTTTTGCTGAAAATAACAGAATTGCAGTTTGCGATCCTGTTTATCCTGTATATGTTGATACGAACGTTATGGCAGGAAGAACAGGCGAATATATTAAAGAAACAGAAAGCTGGAGCAATGTGATTTACATGCCATGTACAGCAGCAACAAATTTTGCTCCTGAAATTCCAAAGGAAACGCCGGATATCATCTACCTTTGTTTTCCAAACAACCCAACGGGTTCTACAATCACAAAGAATCAGTTACAGGAATGGGTTGATTATGCCAATAAAGCAGGAGCAGTTATTATTTATGATGCTGCATATGAAGCATATATTTCAGAGGATAACGTACCTCACACAATTTATGAATGTGATGGCGCAAAGACATGTGCAATCGAACTTAGAAGTTTTTCAAAGAATGCAGGATTTACAGGAACCCGTCTCGGTTTCACAGTAATTCCTAAGGAATTAGAATCCAATGGAGTGAAGTTGAACGCGCTTTGGGCAAGAAGACATGGAACAAAATTTAATGGTGCTCCATACATTATCCAGAAAGCAGGAGAGGCAGTTTACTCCCAGGAGGGACAGAAGCAGACAAAAGAGCAGGTTGCTTACTACATGAACAATGCAAAGATTATCATGGATGGACTGAAAAACGCAGGATTTTCAGTAAGCGGTGGTGTAAACGCTCCTTATGTATGGCTTCAGACACCAAACAATATGACTTCATGGGATTTCTTTGATTATCTTCTTGAAAATGCAAACATTGTTGGTACTCCAGGTTCCGGTTTCGGACCAAGCGGTGAAGGTTACTTCAGACTGACAGCATTTGGAACATATGAGAATACACTGAAGGCAATTGAGAGAATTAAAGCACTGTAATTAGTGAAGAAAGTATTTATTGAGGAGGATATTCTTTACATAGATTATATATAGTGGGACGGAAGTTGGTATGACAGTCTGATTGTTGTGCCAACTTTTATTTTTTTTATGATTTAAAATAAGATATAATAAAATTAAAAATTCATATACATAGTGATAATATATATGCTGATGAGTAAACGGGGGATAAAAATATGAGATTAAGTGTAGCAATATGTGATGATGAAAAAATAATAAGAAGTGAGATTAAAAGGATATTATTGGAAATCAGACCAGAATATGATGTTTCAATCTATGGTTCCGGTAGAGAGTTGATAAAATCAAAGAAAGTTTATGATTTAATATTTTTAGATATTGAAATGCCGGAATTGGATGGAATGAAAACTGCTGAAATACTAAGAAAAAACGAAAATGATGAATATATAATTTTTCTTACCAGCCATGTAGAGCTAATGCCCGAGGCGTTTAAGGTAAAGGCTTTTCGCTTTTTAAACAAGCCCATTGAATCAGAAAAATTTTGTGAGGCAGTCACAGAGGCAGAAAAAGAAATATTGAGTAATGAAAAGCTGGCAGTTTCAATCAAAGGTGAAATGAAATTGATTGGTTTAAAGGATATCGTATATCTGGAAGCATTTGGTGACGGTACATATATTTATACAAATAAGGAAGTTATTGAGAGTGGCAATACTCTAAAATATTGGAGCCAAAGACTTGGGACAAAATATTTTTTCCAGACTCATAAGTCTTATATTGTGGCATTGAGACATGTTGAAAATATAGACGCAACAAGAGTAAAAATGAAATTTAACTGTAAAGAAGAAGAAGTTCCTGTATCCAGAAGAAAACGTACACAATTAAAGCAGGCAGTTTTTGAATTTGTAAGAGGAAACTCTAAGTTTGTATAGGGGGGAAAATGAACGATATAATTTTTAATGTAATCTCTTATTTAATTGAATTTGCAAGAGTATTATTGGTAAGCATTTATTTATTGGATATTAAAATAGACTATAAAAGGAGAATGTTAGTCGGTTGTGTAATATCAACATTAGCTATTTCTATTATATCTGCGCGTATATTTTTATATGATTTTTCTGCTGTATTTAATATCATAGCAATAATTATATTGTTTATATCTACATCGGAAAAAGGAAAAATTAAATTAAGTATAGTGGTCAATATCGGTCTTATTATATTTGATATGTGTATAGGATCAGTAATTATGTTTATTTTGGAGTTACAACCGGAGAATTTCATAGATAATTATTGGTTATATATACCTGTTAATTGTGTCACTTTTGCTATAGTTATAATTTTATTACTGCTTTATGTTAAATGGTCTGATAAGACAATAGAATATAATATTTCTAAGCGGTATATATTAATATTTATTGTAGGAGTATTATTTATTGGCAGTTTTATATCCTGTGTACAATATATAGGTTTTGCGAAGGATAATGATTTGGTTTCAAGATTTGCTACATTAGGATTGACTGTTAGCAGTATTGTATTTGTGGTAATAGCTTTTTTACTTATACTTAATAAAAATAAAAATGAACATTTGAGAAAAGAAATGGAAATCAATGAAAAGTTAATAAAGTCACAGGAAGAATATTATACAATGCTGCTTGAAAAAGAAGAGGAAACTAAAAAATTCAGACATGATATTCAAAACCATATATATTGTATGCATACTCTTTTGAAAGATAAAGAATATGATGAACTGAACCGTTATTTCGCAAAAATGGATTCCGAGTTTAAGAATTTAAAAGGAGGGATTCATACAGGCAATAATCTGGTAAATGCGATTGTAAATAATATTAAAAATAAATATGAAGATGTAAAAATTTGCTGGACAGGGAACATACCTGCAAATATTAATCTTTCGTCTATGGATTTATGTACGATTTTTTCTAATTTGTTAAGTAATGCCTTTGAGGCTGCATGCCAGGCAGACAAAAAAGAAATAAATGTTTCTATAAAAATAATGGAAGCAAAATTGTTGATTACAATAACAAATTATGTAAAGGTGCAGCCTTATATTGTTGATGGTAATTTAGTCTCTTCAAAGAAAGAGAAGAACCATGGGTATGGAATAAAAAATATAAGGAAATGTGTAGAGGAGAATAATGGAATGCTGAATATTTCATATCAAAAAAATGTTTTTACAGCAGAAGTGCTGTTTTACGATATGATAAGAGTATAAATGACCATTCGCCGTCTTTAGTTGACCGTTTACCGGAAAACTATTGAAAACTTAATATTTATAAATTATAAAAGTTTAGAAGTTAAGAATTCTAAACTTTTATTTTTTTTGAAAGGGGGGGAAAAGTAATGTATATTTGTGGCTTTGGAATGTTTTGGAGATTATTTAAAAGGTTTTCATAAAGAGTAAGGAAAAAGTTTCTATTGGTAATTTATGATAGTTAGTTTAAAGAACATTAAAATCTAATAATTGATATAAGGAGAAGATAAATGAAAACAATGAAGCAAACGATTATAGGAGTATTTGCGTTTTTAATGCTCATGACAGTGATATCCGTAGGTGGTTTAGATGTAACGGTTGAAGCAGCATGTTCGCATAAAGCGACAGGAAAATGGCAGACTACTAAAAATGCAACTTGTGATTCATATGGTACAAAGGTGATGAAATGTAAATATTGTGGATATGTTTTACAAACATCCAAAATAGAAAAGTTGGGACATAATTGGGGAACTTATAAAACAACAGTTTCACCAACATGTACATCATCAGGAAAGAAAACAAGCAAATGTACAAGGTGTCCTGCAACACGAACAGCAAAAGTATCAGCAACAGGGCATAATGCATCAAGTTCATACATAGTGACAAAGAATCCAACCTGCGATCAGAAAGGAACCAAGGTAAGAAAATGTACAAAGTGTAGTGCAAATTTGGAAACAAAAAGTATAGCAGTGTTGGGACATGATTGGGGAACTTATACGGTAACAAAAAAGAAAACATGTACAACAGACGGAACAAAGACAAGAAAATGTTCCAGATGTAAAAAGAAAGATACAGCAAGGATTCCGACAACAGGGCATAATTGGGGAAAATATAAAACAACAAAAAAAGCAACATGTACGACAGAAGGAAGCAAGAAAAGAACATGTTCTGCATGTAATAAAAGTGAGACAACTAAGATTTCAGCATTGGGACATGATTGGGGAAAATATACTGTAATAAAAGAGGCAACATGTACAACAGATGGAAGCATGTCAAGAAGATGTTCAAGATGTCCTGCGGTACAGCCAAAAACAATCCCGGCATTCTTGGAACCAGCAGTGTTGAAGCATAAAAAGACAATGGAGAAATATGCAAAAGAAAACGGTATTTCAGGATATGTTGATGTTCTGCTGGCAATTATGCAGGTGGAAACTGGTGGTAATGAAAAAAAATATAAGGATGTTATGCAGAGCTCTGAAAGCCTGGGACTGGCACGCAATTCTTTAGATACAGAAAGTTCAATCAAACAGGGATGTGTATATTTTGCAGG
The DNA here is from genome assembly GCA_030844625.1 of Roseburia sp. Classification (GTDB taxonomy): domain Bacteria; phylum Bacillota; class Clostridia; order Lachnospirales; family Lachnospiraceae; genus Eubacterium_G. Next base: position 24,965 of record JAUUNJ010000006.1, read on the forward strand.
ATTACTTCAGGAATGCAAAAATAAGAATATTTTAGATTTGAATGTTGCCATACAAAGCTACAATTATGGTCCTGAATATATCAATTATGTAAATTCCAATGGGCAAAAACATACTTTTGATCTTGCAAAGAAATTTGCCTGTAAAAAATCAGGAGGAAAGACCAAACAATACGATAATGCGATAGCTAAAGCTCATAACTATACATGGAGATATGATTACGGAAATATGTTCTATGTGGAACTTGTAAATCAGTGTATGACAGCTAAATAAAATGTATTTACTAATTTATGAAGGGGTAATTAAAATGAAAGAAATAAAAAAATACAATAAAGGGATAATGTCATTACTTTTAGTATTTTCAATGACATTAACTATATTTTCCAATGGTGTAAAGGCGGAAACAAAAAGTGTGAATGCATCAAGTTATACTTTTACATATAAATGTGCTGGTGCGACAGATATTAAGGTAACTACCAGTAGTAATTCAGATATTTTAATAGAAAAAAAGGGGATAATATTAAAAAAGAAATTAAGTGAGAAAAAGAAAACAAAAAGTTATAATTATACAGCAAAATTGTCAAATACAAATACATATTGTGTAACAGTAAAAACTAATTCAAAGAAAAAGGCCAACATCAAATGTGAAATAAAACAACATTTAGATAAAAAACAGTCAAGCAAAGGTGGAATTTGGACAGCCAAAGGAAATTCCCCGGTTCCTGGTTCTTCAATTATTTACAGGAGAAAAATATATTTTACAAAGAGTCAGTGTAGTGAGGCTCTTACATATGTTACAGATGCCAAATATTTAGATTATCAATCTAAATTAGTAAATGGTACTATTACTGTATCAGGTTTGATTCTTAGTGGTACCGGTATAAAAACATTAACTGTTGCTTCTACATTTTTAACAATAGGATCAATAGGTTATTCTTTTGATTTTAAATCTGATACAATTAATAAAATTAAGTTAAAAGGAAATTACAATAAAAAAACTAAAAAATTTGGAAATGGAGTAGTTCTTACAGAATATATGTATAATGGAATATCATTTATAGAAGTTGACTCATGGAAAAATAATACAATGCAGGGCGTAGGCGGATATATTGGTTCATGGTCTTAGAATATTCTGTATTTTTACTCTGACACGTGTTATAATGCAAAAAGTATATATAAGATATATTGTCTGTGATAAGTGATTTGGAAGAAAGAATGGAGACCAGGTATGAAACCAAAATATAAACAACCTAAAGATTATATCATTATGGGAATATTATCATTGATTTGTTCAGTGGCAGTATTGGTGGCTTTTTATATAAATAAAAATTTGCATTTTTCATTTTTAACTTATTTAATCGCTTTTTTATGGCTTTGTATTGCCATTCGGAACTTTTGGTACTTTATTAAAGCAAGAAAAAATGATTTGCGATAAAATAATTGAGAGGTTATTCCAATGAAGGCAGTATTGGTAATATTACGTTGTTTATATCAGGGATAAAAATATAAATCGATGGTAACAGAGGGATTTGATGTCCCTCTGTTTTTCATATATTATAAAATTTATTTGCAATATATTTTGTTTTCTGTGTGTCTAATAAGTGAAAGGAGTTGAAAATGAAAAACCTGCTGATATCAGAAAGAGAAAAAAAGATGAATGAACCTGCAAAATTAAATGAAACAGAACTCAGGCATATGATTGATTCCTATGGCAATGACATTTTAAGACTCTGTACACTTTACTTAAAAGACAGCCAATTGGCTGAAGATGCAACGCAGGAAACTTTTATTAAGGTCTGGCAGAAATATGATACATATAAGGGTCAGGCAGATGAAAAAACATGGATTACAAGGATAGCCATAAATATTTGTAAGAACTATTTAAGAACGACATGGTTTAAGCGGATGCATCCAACAGATGTTTTTGACATTGTGGTAAGCAATGAAAAGCAATACAAACAGATTGATGAGTCCGTGGATTTAATTAATGCTATTTTGGAATTAAAGGATAAGTACAGAGGAGTTTTACTTCTTTATTATTATCAGGAATTTTCTGTTAAAGAGATTTCAGATATTTTGGGAATGAAACAGTCTACGGTTTTGTCATTACTTAGCAGAGGAAGAAATCAGTTAAAGCAAAAATTAAATACAGATTATATGGAAGGAGAAGTTTATGAATTTTAGAAATGATGTAAATAAAATTATGAAAAATGTTCAGGTAGATGAAAAAATGACGAATGAAATACTGAATCAGACCACAAGAAGAAACAAAGCACATGCTTTTGGGAAAAAGAGAGTTGCGGTGGTGGCAATGGCAGCAGTTTTGTGTATCGGTAGTGTGGCGGTAGCAGCAAATGAAGTGACAGGTTTCTGGAATAACATTGTTGACAGGTTTATGCAAGTGGAGGAGCAGGAGAAAACAGAACTGATAGAAAAAGGCTATGTTGATACGGGAGATGAAAAAAATGTTTCGGCAACGGCGGAGGGGATTACAGTTTCCTTGTTGCAGACTGTGGCAGATAAAAAGGGTATGTATATTTACCTTAATGTTAAATCCGATAAAATAAAACTTGAGGAAAATATGTTTTTTAATATTTGCTATGTGAGCTTGGAAGGAAAAGGCAGAATAGAAAAACGTGTTGATGGGATAAATCTTATATCGGAGAATGAAGGAGTTGTGGAACTCTATGCAGGAGCAGATATAGATGATTTTGGATTGGATATTGAAGGTAAGAAAATAGAGGTGATATTGAGTGATTTGCAGAATATCTCGATGCAGAATGATGAAATAGACTACAGGACTGTTACCAATTCAAAGTGGGAACTTAGATGGATTGGAAAGAATTCTGGTGACAGTAAGGTGATTCCGCTAAACAACAGCATCGTTCAGGACAATGTAACAATTAAACTTAAAAAAATGGAAATTACACCGTTATCCGTGAAGATAGAATATAATACTTCCAAATGGGATCCAATGGAAGGACCGGATTGGCTGGATATTCCATTTACAATTGTGATGAAGGATGGATCAATATTTGAACTTCCGGAAGATGGTTCTGGTGAAAAAGGTGCTGAACAGGGTGGAAGTTGTGAGGTGATTGATTTTGCAAAAGTGTTAAACATTTATAGTATCGACCATGTAATCGTAGGCGGAACAAGTTATGATGTAAACTAAGATTGATGAAAAGATATTGGGGAAAAGAGTAATTTAAATAGATAATGAATAAAAAGGAGTATCGTATAGACGGTGCTCCTTTTTAATATCAGTCAAAAATTTTTTAATGACATATCTTTAAAGTCTGATATAATATAACCTGTCGGAAGGAAAATGAGCGCGAAGGAAGAGAGCATTCATTTTCACCCGACAGGTTAGCGAAAAAGCTCTGCTTTTGAGCTTGCGGAAGGAAAATGAGCGCGAAGGAAGAGAGCATTCATTTTCACCCGACAGGTTAG
>JAUUNJ010000360.1 GCA_030844625.1 Roseburia sp.
AAAACAACTGTCAACAGCTGCACCAATTACTCTTCTCTCAGTATCCGGTTTATCATTCCAGTTGAGCGGACATGCTGACAATGCTTTTACATAAGCCACGCCTTCTGTCTTGGCGTATTCTGCCGCCTTTGCAGCTTTTTTTATAAAATCCACAGGATTGGATTCTGCCACCGTTGCAACATACGGAATATTAGAAGCTGCCATAATCTGCGGCATATCTTTATGGAAAAAGGTTTTCCCATACTGTTCTTTTCCTATGTGGGATGTGGAACTTCTTGCTCCCTTTGGTGTGGAATAAGATAACTGATATCCTGTATTCATATAACCGCCATTGTCATACTCAAAAATCAGAAGTCTGTGTCCCCTCAGTGCTGTTCCCAGCGCCGACCCCATTCCAATATCAAGTCCTCCGTCACCGCTGACCATAATAAATACAATATCTCCCGGCGGAATTTCTCCCTTTTCCTGCTTCCGATAACATATTTCCGCAAGGCCGCTCAAAGTAGCAGCACCGTTCTGAAACAAATTGTGCACATAAGGTACCTTAAAGCTTGTCTTGGGATATGCGGTGGTGACAATCATGCCGCATCCGGTCTGAAACAATAAAACAACCGGATCTTCAATTGCCCTTAGAAGAAGATTCAGATTTACCGGAATTCCACAGCCCGGGCATGCTCCATGCCCCGGGGCAATTCGCTTAGGCATCCTTGTTGTATCATTAAGGGTTCCTCCTTTTACAGTAAATTCACCATCTTTTTCAATTGCTTGCGTAAGCCCCAATTTTGTTTGATCCGGTGTGAGTGGTCTAAAAAAGTTTTCCTGTGTTTCTTCCCGTCTTCCGGCTTTAATGCCATAATAACTAAAATCCGGTACATTCTTATCCGCTGCCATCTCAAACATTTTCATGGCATCTTCCACATAAAAATCCAATCCGCCAAGTCCGTAAACAACACTCTTTATATTTGCCTTTCCCCCATATTTCTGCATTGCCGCCCGGATTTCAATAGAAAGATTTCCTCCTCCTGCGCCATAACTATCCTGCCTGTCAGCCACAAGAATATATTTCGCATTCATACAAGCCTGACAGACTTCTTTTGCAGGAAAAGGTCTTAGTACATGCAATGTAACTACACCCGCTTTTTTACCATTCTTCCGCATTCGGTCCACCGCTTCCAAGGAAGTGTCAAAGGAGGAACCTAATAATACCAGAAGGATTTCGGCATCTTCATATTCATATCCTTCCCATTCTTTATATTTTCTTCCTGAAATTTTTCCATACTCTTTAAAAAGGACAGGCACAATTTCCCTTGCCTGCTCCATTGCCATATGAAGCTGATACCTGTTATTAATCAGATCCGGTTCATTCATATAAGAACCAACTGTAATTGGATTTTCCAGATCAAAGAAAGGATATGGTTCCTTTTTTTCACCCACAAAGTTTTGGACCGTTTTATTATTCTCAAAACGATAGCACTTCCTTTTCTGATGACTGGTAAAAAATCCGTCATATGCCACAGCTACCGGGAGCCTTATCGTCTCCGCAAGTCGTATTGCAATCAGATTAAAATCGTACACCTGTTGAACCGTATGGGCAAAGAATATAGGCCAGCCGGCATTTAGCATATACATAATGTCACTGTGATCTCCCTTAATGGAAAGAGGACCTGAGACCGTTCTGCATGCTACATTCATTACCATGGGATATCTGGTTCCCGACTGTACCGGCAGTTGCTCAATGGCATACAAAAGTCCATTGGCGCTTGTGGCGTTAAATACTCTTCCACCTCCAACAGAGGCACCATAGCAGATTCCCGCTGCACTATGTTCTCCCTCTGCCGCAATCATCAGCAGATCTGTTTTTCCCTCTGCTCTCATTTGGTCAAGATTTTCTGCAACCTGTGTTGACGGTGTGATTGGGTAATATCCCATAATGTCATATCCGATCTGGTGAACTGCCATTGCAGCAATTTCGTTTCCACTTGCGTATTCCACAACCTGCTTTTCCATATTATACTTCTCCTCCCTCTATTCTTTTCTCAGTAAGATAAGATTCAGAGGTAATATAACCGTCTGCACCTGCCTTTTCATAATAATCAGGAGTCCGCAGCAAATCCTGATTTGGAACAAACCATTTTTTATCCGGATATTCCGACTCTAATCCTTTTACCAGAGCCTGAGTAGGACACACAGAAACACAGCGCAGACATCCCTTACAATGATAATAATCCAATCCTTTATTGACCATCATCTCTCTTCCCTTGTATTCACCCTTGTCAAATTGGAACACCATGTCCGGACAGGTAGAATCACACAGTCCGCAATTAATACACCTGTCCTGCAGAAACACCGGAATATATCCCTGCCTTGACGGCGAAAGATCATTAATTACACTGTTTCCAAATCTTGTATTAATCCCCCCAATAGGCGCAGTCTCATACCCCCATTCCGGTTCCTCATTGACTTTCTGGGCGTTGATTGTATTTTTTCTATTTTCTAACTTTATTGCGAAAGCCTCTTCGTAACCTCTTTTGATTCCCTCCAGATTGGACGCAAGGGCATCCGGATATTTTCTCCCCAATGTATCTTCACAAATATGATTTACATCTTCCAATGATGCAAATCCCATAACTTTTGCCATTGCTCCAAGCATTACAACATTAATACGGGAATGAGTGTCCATTGCAATTTTCTGGGCTGGAACACAAAAAATATTCTGAAACTGAACATTATTTTCATGCATCAGAATCTTTTCTATTTCTTTTTTAGACATTGTTGTATTAATAACAATATTGGTATCCTCCATACATCCCGCAAATATTTCTCCATTATGCATTAATGCATCATGAAAAATACACAAAAGATGAGGATTTGTCACAGGGGAATGGACCCTTATCTCTTCATCCTGCTCACTATACCTTATATATCCTTTCACTGGTGTTCCCGTCTTCTCAGACCCATAACTGGAAAAACTTGCACTGTTAAGTCCCAGATATTTAATCCCCAGTTCTCCCAACATTTTGCCACACAGGTTGGCACCAAGCCCTCCGATACTTTCTAATCGTATCTCATAATTTCCGCTTTCGTTTTTTGCAGGCAGTTTTACTGTTTTCATAACCATCCTCTCCATTTTCCATACCAATGTTCTTTTTTAAGGTTTCTAGGGATTCTCCACAAGGCAGAAATGCTCTTTGCCTACATAGCACAGAGGACACAAATAATCCTCAGGAACATCCTCCCATTTGGTACCCGGAGCTATACCATTATCCGGATCTCCGGTTTCTTCATCATAAATATATCCACACACTTCACATATATATTTCAATGTTCTCTCCTTGTTGTTTATATTTAAGAAAAGTATGGACAAATTTGGTAAATTTTATACATACGGTCTATTTTTAATGCAACAAAATGGAAATTATATTACACTG
>JAUUNJ010000361.1 GCA_030844625.1 Roseburia sp.
CCATCTACCGCATTGCTTCCATTTAGCGGAGAAGATGCCCACCATGGTTGTGAATAAGAAGTAACCTCTACATTCTTACCTAATGCTATATTTTTTGCGTCTGATACCGGCTGAACACAATCTTCATCACCAATACCATATATTTCAATTTCTCTTATAGATGCACCCCAACCTGACTTTTTGTCATCAGACCCTGACTGAGACTTACTGTAATTGATCAGTACTCTCACATAACGTCCGTTTTGAGCTGTCAGTTTGTACCCCTCTGCACCGTCCGTACTTAAAACATCTTCATAATAATTGTAATCAACGGTTCCATCATTTCTCAAAACCTGTTTCACGTCACCGCCATTACCATTCGTAGTCTCGTAAATTTTTGTCCAATTTACTTCATCATTTGAAACTAATACCTGATACGCCACACCGTAACTGGCATCATTCTGCCAGTCGATAACTACTTTGCTTATATCAGCTTTTCCTCCTAAGTCAACATCCAGCCACTGGTCAGCCTTATTTGCTGCTGCACCCCATTGTGTCCCCAGTTTGCCATCTGTCGCAAAACTTGCAACATCTCCACCATTTACCGATGAAGAATATGCCGGTCTGTTTGTGGATAAAATCCACGGCTTGCTTCTATCCGCCGCTTTCGTTTCAAGCATAGATAGGTTAACATTTCCTACCGCCATTGCCGCACTGAGCGCAACAGCAATAGTTCTCTTGAGCATTTTTAAATGCCTGCGTCTCATATTACTTTCCCTCCTTTTTTGAGTAAAGCAACACAATAACATTTCCCTTTCTATAACAATACCGTTACAACGGTTATCGTACTTAATCTGATGCAGTAACTTTGCACGCTAAATCTGAAACAAAATAATCTGAACCCTTACATAGTCTTAGTAATATAATCTTGTACCTTAAGTCTATTGAATAAAAACGTTTTTTGCAATATACTGACTAAAAAACTTTTATTTTTTTAGTTTTTTTGTGCACTTTGACTATTGTAAGCACTTTCATTATGTTTCTATAATTTTATATTTTGTAAAAAATACCTTTTTTTTATCATTTTTTGAACATTTCGTTTATTTTAAATTGCCAGTAAAATCAATAAAAACGATTTCAGCCTATCAGAAAAAATCATTCATCTGCTAAAATATAATACAATTGATTTTTGCCAACAGGTTAAGAAAAAGTTGCAACAATCTTCAAAATATGTTATAAATTTCTATGTTATGGAGACGTATCGAAGTGGTCGTAACGAGCTTGACTCGAAATCAAGTTGTCCGCAAGGGCACGTGGGTTCGAATCCCACCGTCTCCGTTTTTTTATGTCTTTATTTCCTCTGTCCCCTATTTTTCTTTAATTACAATATTAAATTCCATATCTGTTTTCCCAGCATACAACTTATAATCATTCCAATACTAAAGCATGGTCCAAGAGCAAAACCATTCTTTATACTTTTATTTTTTACAAAATATGAAATAATTATATATATTCCTGCCATAATCATTGCCAAGATGAAACTGACTATTATTAATTTGGCGCCCATAAAAATTCCGGAGGCAGCCATCAATTTTATGTCTCCCCCTCCAAATCCTTTTCTTGCAAGCATAGCAATGGCAAACATCGGAGTACTGACTACAAAAATTCCCAAAAGCCTGTCCACCATTTTAATATCTTTCATAAAAAACATAGAGATAATACCTACAACCAGAATGATTACACACAAAAAATCGGGAATCTTCATTTTATACAAATCAAATATGGACACTGTAACCAGTGTGCCAAAAAACATAATACACAACAAAGATTCCGCTACCCCTACATTAAAAAATAAATTCATAAGATCCCCCTTTAATTATTTTATATTCAATCATTTATGTTCCGGGAACTGTAAACCCAAAAACAAAATTTTTATTTACTCTTAACACTATTGTAGTATAATTATAAAATTCTATTACAACAATCTTAATACATTTTTATGGAGGTATTTATTTATGTATTACAATTCATTAAATTCCTATTTAAAAAACAAATTTCATACGAAAGTATATAAACTGGCTCTATCCTCCGGTCTGTCATGTCCTAACAGGGACGGAAAACTAAGTGATACAGGTTGTATTTTTTGCAGCAACGGTGGTTCCGGAGAATTTGCGTCCGATTGCAGGCTTTCCATAACCGAACAGATTGAGGCTGCAAAAGAAAAAGTTTCCCTGAAAATAAAGAACGGAAAATATATTGCATACTTTCAGTCATTTACAAATACATATGGAAATCCAGAATATCTCCGCCAGATTTTTACTGAAGCTATTTCCCATCCTGATATTGTGGCTTTGTCTATCGGTACACGACCTGACTGTCTGCCGGATGAAGTTTTGAAGCTATTAAATGAATTGAATAAAATCAAACCCGTATGGGTGGAATTGGGACTTCAGACCATCAACGAAAAGACAGCCGAATACATTAACCGCGGATATAAGTTAGATGTGTTTGACAGCGCTGTTCGTGCACTGAATACTATTCATGTGGATGTAATTGTTCATTTGATTATTGGGCTGCCAGGAGAAAGCCGGACTGATATGATAAACAGTATCAGATATGTGACTGCAATGAATATTGCCGGCATTAAACTGCAATTACTTCACGTATTAAAAAATACTCCTTTGGAAAAGGAGTATCTTTTAAAAAAATTTGATGTTTTGTCTATGGAAGAATATGTTGATATTCTTGCAGAATGTCTCATGTACATCCCTGAAAATATTGTAATTCACCGTCTTACAGGAGATGGTCCAAAATCAATTCTGCTTGCTCCTCTTTGGAGCGGAGATAAAAAGAAAGTTTTAAATTACATGAACCATAGGTTTAATGAGCTTAACGTAATACAGGGAAGATATCTGATTAATTAGCCTCAGGTTCAGAGGTTGCTGTCTCCGAAACTTCCGTTGTTCCTTCTTCTGTGGCGCTTTCCTCTTCATTAAAGGTTGTTTCTACGTTCATATCTGTGATCACTTCTATTGTCTCTGTCTCGCCGGATGATTCTATTTCAGTGCTTACGCTTTCTATTTCAGAGATAAACTCTATATCTTCTATGAATAGTTCATCATCCATAGCAGCGGTACCATTTTTTTCCACTTTCTTTACTAAAGAATCTATGGTTTTTTTGCACATTTTCTTAACGCTGGCCTTTTCTTTTTCTGCAATTTTCATGCACAATGTGGCCTTACCTATGGATACATCGTTTTTTTCTGCTACTTTAATTACTTTATCAGATTTATCACAAACCTGATAAACTGTAGTACACTTAATTTTGTTTTTCTTTTGTACCGTTTCTGTCTGTTCTTTTATCTCTTTAAGTTTTTTCTTACTCTCTTTTTTGTCTTCTGACACTACCGACACAAGCATGGCATTGGTTTTCTTTTTAAGATA
>JAUUNJ010000362.1 GCA_030844625.1 Roseburia sp.
AAGGTAAAATGTAAGTGTCTGGGCAAGGATAAGATGGGAAGAATCAGCTTTTCAATTAAGGATGCTCAGTAATTAAATAATTAATCATCAAAATAAGCCATGTCTATTTGCTAAAATGCATATAGCCATGGCTTTCATATTACAAACAAATATGTATTGAAATTTATTAGGATATTTTTGTAGTATACGGCTGTGTTCTTCTGTTACCTTTTTTAGAATTTCCACATCCGCAACTAACTGTTCCTTTTCCTCCTCATTTACCTGGAAATAATAGTTTTGAACAAAATATAAACCTATTTGCTTGCTAGGAATTGATACTTTGGATTATACTCTTCTTTGAGTTGTTACAAAATAGAAATGGAGACGAAAATGATTTATAACAATGTATTAGAATTCGTCGGTCATACACCGATAGTAAAGCTAAATAAAATGGTGGATGACGATTCTGCACAGGTATTAGTAAAGTTTGAAGGTTTAAATGTTGGCGGTTCCATAAAGACAAGAACAGCATTGGAAATGATTCAGGCTGCTGAGAGAGAAGGCAGTATAAATAAAGATACGATTATAGTAGAACCTACCAGTGGCAATCAGGGAATCGGATTATCTCTGGTCGGTGCGGTAAGAGGATATAAGACAATTATTATCATGCCGGATTCGGTCAGTGAGGAGCGAAGAAAACTGGTAAAACATTACGGCGCAGAAGTGATTTTGATTCATGATGACGGTGATATAGGAAAATGCATTGATGAGTGCCTGCAGACGGCACTTAAAATGGCAGAGGAAGATCCTAATGTTTTTGTGCCTCAACAGTTTGAAAATCCTAATAATATTAAAGCACATAAGCATCATACAGGTCTTGAAATAATGGAACAGGTAGAGGGACCGATTGATGGGTTCTGTTCCGGAATAGGAACCGGGGGAACCATTACCGGAATCGGAAAGGTCCTGAAAGCTCAGAATCCTGATATTGAAATCTGGGCGGTAGAGCCGGAAAATGCGGCAATTCTTGCAGGAGGAAATATTGGAACTCATTTACAGATGGGAATTGGAGATGGAATTATTCCTGATATTCTGGACCAGCAGATTTATGATAACATTTACATAGTGACAGATGATGAGGCTATAAATACTGCAAAGGATCTGGCGAGAAAGGAAGGACTTATGTGCGGCATATCCAGTGGAACGAATGTGGCAGCAGCATTAAGGCTGGCAAAGAAGCTGGGCAAGGGAAAAACGGTTGTGACAGTGCTGCCGGATACTGCAGAGAGATATTTTTCCACACCATTATTTGAAGATTGAGAATAATTTTATCAGGAGGCGGGATATGGACAAGTTAACAGAAGAAAAGAAGATTAAAATAGGGCAGATATGTAATAAGATAGCTACAGTTTTGTTTGTATTGTTTTTTATAGATACATGTGTAATAATTACTTTTGATTTAACATTATATCTTATCATTACTGCAGTTATTGTAGTTTTGTTTGCCATATGCTGTATTGTGGGGCATATTTGTTTAAAGGATTACAAACCGCAATAGTTGGCGGTTAAAGGTAAAAAATAAAAAACTAAAGGAGAGATATTAAAATGGCAGGAAATAATAAAGGCACAATTTGTGTACAGGGGGGATGGAAACCGAAAACAGGAGAACCGAGAGTTCTTCCGATATATCAGAGTACAACATTTAAGTATGATACATCAGAGCAGATGGGAAAGCTGTTTGATCTGGAGGCATCAGGATATTTTTATACAAGACTTCAGAATCCAACCAATGATGCAGTAGCGAATAAGATATGTGAACTGGAGGGCGGCGTGGCGGCAATGCTGACCTCATCAGGGCAGGCAGCAAACTTTTATGCAGTGTTTAATATTTGTGAAGCAGGCGATCATTTGATTTGTTCTTCTAACGTATATGGTGGAACATTTAACCTGTTTGGCGTTACAATGAAAAAGATGGGAATTGATGTAACATTTGTTGATCCTGAAATTTCAGAGGAAGATTTAAATGCAGCATTCCAGCCAAATACAAAGTGCGTATTTGGAGAGACAATATCCAATCCTTCCTGTGTTATACTGGATTTTGAAAAATTCAGCAAGGCGGCACATTCACATGGAGTTCCGCTGATTGTGGATAATACATTTGCAACACCGATTAACTGCAGACCTTTTGAATTTGGAGCAGATATTGTGACACATTCAACAACAAAATATATGGATGGTCATGCAATGGCAGTAGGCGGCGCAATTGTTGACAGTGGTAATTTTGACTGGGAAGCCAATGGGGACAAATTTCCTGGAATGACACAGCCGGATGAATCTTATCATGGCCTGGTGTATACAGAAAAGTTTGGAAAAGCCGGATATATTACGAAGGCTACAGTACAGGTAATGAGAGATTTGGGATCAATTCCGGCGCCTATGAATGCATTTCTTCTGAATGTGGGACTTGAAACACTGCATCTGAGAATGAAACAGCATTGTGAGAATGCATTAAAGGTAGCGGAATATCTTGCGGCAAACGAAAATGTGGCGTGGGTTAACTATCCGGGACTGAAAGGGGATAAGTATTATGAGCGTGCGCAGAAATATTGTCCGAATGGTACCTGTGGTGTATTGACCTTTGGAATTAAGGGTGGAAGAGAAGCCTCCATTAAGTTTATGGACAGTCTTAAATTTATAGCAATTGTTACCCATGTTGCGGATGCCCGTTCCTGTGTACTTCATCCGGCAAGCCATACACATCGTCAGCTTACAGATGAACAGCTTGTGGAGGCGGGAGTACAGCCGGATTTAATCAGATTTTCTGTAGGTATTGAGGATGCTGAAGATATCATTGCTGATTTAGAGCAGGCTTTTGATGCTATTCAGTAGATTGAAAAACATGAGATATAAAAGTGTGATAAAATAGTAAAATATTTACAGAGGTGATAGAATTGAAAAGCGGACAAATGTCTGACAAATTTATTACGGGAAGTATTTTGGCGTTAGTAGGAGGCTTTCTGGATGCATATTCTTACATCTGCAGAGGAAAAGTTTTTGCCAATGCCCAGACAGGAAACATAGTACTTTTGGGGGTCAGGCTGTCAGAAAGAGATTTTGTGGGAGCGTTGCATTATTTTGAACCCATAGTTGCTTTCATTGTGGGAATTGTTATTGCAAATGTCATTAAATTTAGATACAAAGACAAGCAGCTTGTCCACTGGAGACAGATTATTGTGGGGTTGGAGCTGGTTATGATTTTGGTAGTTGCAAATATACCGCAGGGTCACTTGGATTCAATTGCAAATATTATTGTTTCTTTTGTATGTTCATTACAGGTTGAGAGTTTTAGGAAAGTCAATGGATATGCCTATGCATCAACTATGTGTACAGGCAATTTGCGAAGTGCAACGGAAAGAATATTTAACTATTTGAAA
>JAUUNJ010000363.1 GCA_030844625.1 Roseburia sp.
CCTGCATCTGCCAATCCGAAACGGGCAGCTGCATGGGCTGAATTCTTAAAAACATAGGATGTTGTCTGATAAATAGGAACGGCTCTGGCATCTGTAGCCGGATCCGGCTGTTCCTGTCCTACGTGTAACTGTAATGTCTCAAATTTATAATTTCTTTCGCTCATTTCTCAATTCTCCTTTTTGCAAATATTTTTTATATTCGTCATTTATTGCGGGTACCAATTTAGTAATATTTTTTCTCTAACAAATTATTATTCACAAGCATTAATTTTTGACAATTTTATTGTTCTGAACAAACTTTACTCTGGACAAATCATAAAGATTTACTGGAACAATGCTGTTGAATAATATCTGTCACCGGAATCCGGTAAAAGAACTACGATATTTTTTCCTTTATTTTCAGGTTTCTTTGCCAACTCTGTTGCTGCATATAATGCTGCACCTGATGAAATTCCTACCAGAACACCTTCATATTTGGCTATTTTCTTTCCTGTCTCAAATGCGTCTTCATTTGTTACCGGAATGATTTCATCATAGACTTTTGTATTAAGTACATCCGGTACAAATCCCGCTCCTATACCCTGAATCTTATGAGCTCCTGCCCTTCCTTCAGATAACACAGGACTGTCTTTTGGTTCAACTGCAACAACCTTAACATCCGGATTCTTTGATTTTAGATACTCTCCCGCACCTGTGACAGTTCCGCCTGTACCAACACCTGCTACAAATATATCTACCTTTCCATCTGTATCCTTCCAAATTTCAGGACCGGTTGTTTCTCTGTGTGCCTTAGGATTTGCTTCATTAACGAACTGCCCAAGAATAACGGAACCAGGTGTTGCAGCATTGATTTCGTCTGCTTTTGCAATGGCTCCTTTCATTCCCTTAGCACCTTCTGTAAGAACCAGCTCTGCACCATAGGCTTTCATAATATTTCTTCTCTCAACACTCATCGTTTCCGGTATGGTAATTACAACCTTATATCCCTTAGCTGCCGCCACCGCTGCAATTCCAATTCCGGTATTTCCTGATGTGGGCTCAATGATTGTTGCTCCCGGTTTTAACTTGCCACTCTGTTCTGCATCTTCAATCATTGCAAGAGCAATCCTATCCTTTACACTTCCTGCCGGATTTAAATATTCCAGTTTTGCTAAAATCTTTACATCCTCTACACTTTCATTTGCCTGATATTTTGTTAACTCTAATAATGGTGTATTACCTATGAGTTCTGCTGCACTTTTTTTAATATTCGACATATTTGTCTCCTCCTGATTTTTAATCTATTTTATTATTTAAACTCACCCTCAAACAAAAATGCTCTTTGGGAACCTTTGTATTTATCTGAATAAGCAAAACACTCATTGCCTGCTTCTCTCATAAAGCAAATAAGACTGTTTCAACACATTCGAATTTCTAAATGTATTTTATCATAACACACAATGGAACAACAATAGATTTGCATCATATTTCTGTTATAAGCGATTTTCGTCTTATTCATTCCACCTTTACCTTCTTTTCATTTATTTCCTATCTCTTTTATAGGATATGAAGATGTTACCATTTAATTCCTACATTGTCAATAGGTTTTTAGTTTTTTTTCAGATTACCCAACATTTATCGAATAATTTTTCCCAAAAAAGAAAAAACTGCTAAAAAGCCAAAGGTTTTTCCGCATATAAATTAATTACAGATGTTCATCTCCCTCATACACACTATACTAAATTATAAAAAAATATTTATATACACTTTTTAATTACTTTATCCGTCTATAATTCTCATCTAACAATTCTACTTTGATGTTAATACTACTTTGATTAGCAGTATCTATTGAAATTAATTTTAGAATATAATTATTGTTTATATCTTTTATAATTTCTGTTTCATCTTCAACTAGTTTTACAGAATACTTTTTTGCCTCATCCGGCAAATTATAGCCGGCGACCAAAATTACATTCTCAGTAGTATCTGAAATGCATGTATATCCTACGGTTCCATACTTTATATCACTTATTCCCCCACATATTTCATATCTGCCTTTAAAAACTCTGTTTCTTTTAAAATAAAAACAACTTATATATTGTTTTTTATCTAATTTGTAAGTACTCATAATTGCAACATAGTTTTTTTCTTTAAATGTTGAAACAATGTTAATATTTGAACATTCTGTCTGCGTACTTTTTAATAATTCTTGGGATATTTCTTTACTAACTTTTGATGTGTCTTTTATATCTATAGTTATATAAAATATATGTATTAGACAACTCACCAATATTATTAACAAAAAAATAATAATACTTATAATGATACCTTTCCATTTACTTTTCAATATCTTTCCCCCCTTTATCCTTAATTTATATGACATCACTATTTAGGTATTTTGCAAATAACTTTTCCTTCCAACATATAATACGGTATTTCTCCAAAATCTCTACTATCTATACTATTTTTCTCATTATCTCCCACAACATACATACCTTTATTAGATTTACTTTCATTATATCTTTTTATAATATACTTATACCCAATGTCAGAATAAACGCCTTCCGTTTCAATAACGACTATATCGCTATCCTGTATTTCCTTAGTCCTTTTTATTATTACAACATCACCATCTTTTAATGTCGGTGCCATAGAATCCCCATCAATAACAAATATGTCATATAAATTAACAATATAAATACTTATAATGACAAATATACCGAAACAAACAATAAAGAGCTTGCTTTTTTTACTGAATTTCATTTCCCTCTCCATTATAAAACTTAATTGATTCTATAATTTCATCAAGTAACTTTTCGCCTTCTAAATCAACATTAAATATAAACCCTTCATTTCCATTTAAACTAATCTGCTTCTCTTTTCCCTTATAATTATAAGTACACTTTGTAATATTACTATCATTATTTGAAAATACTATTAATTCCTTTTCAGCTTCGTCTTCATTCTCTTTTTTCATATATACAATAACCATTCCTATCGAATTAGTTTCATCCACTAATCCTATGCTATCAGTAAAATAATAATATCTTGATTTATATAAATTATCTTTTTCAAATATAAAAAGCTCTGGATTCTCAGAAATTGACATTAAAAATATATATCCACTGAAATCATTTATACCATATTTACAAAATTTCTCATTATTTTCCGAATGTTTTTCACAATATCTAATTATTTCTTCTTCCGACATAGAACTAGTATACTTATACCTTAACATAGATATAGAAGTAATAACTATTATCAGTATTATTACTGTTAATGATAGAATTGTTATTTTCTTTTTCATATAGCACTCCTTTTCTCTTTCAAAAATAACCATTACCCATAAAACAGATAATGGTTATCTTTCTTAGCATTTTAAAAATAAAATGTCACATATGTCCACACTTGTTTTGATTTATTCTTTTTAAT
>JAUUNJ010000364.1 GCA_030844625.1 Roseburia sp.
ACGATTTTGTTTTGAGAAATTACTATCGACTGAAATTTAGTCCGGCTGTGGCAACTGATGTAAAAGAAGCTGTTCGCAATCCGAAACGGGTACAGAGAGAAGTGCGGAAACAGGTACAGAATACCGGGATCGGCACGAAGTCGCAACAGGCTTTGAAATTACAGCAGGAGCAGTTAAAAACTGAACGCAAGGCTGTGAGCCGGGAGCAACGGGAAGCAGAAAAACAGCTGCAGTTTGAACTGAAACAGCAGAAAAGGAAAGAGAAGCATAGGGGCAGGTAACGCCTGTCTCGGCGTTCCTTTATCAAATTGCGTAGACTTTGTTGTTACGCTTTAGAGGGTTTGAAACGCTTGTTTTATAAGGGCTTGGAAGTGCCGAAATGATATGGGCGATACTTTATACCTTTACCGTTCAAATTGGATTTTGGTTGCGTAACAGGAGCGATTGCACATTTCCTTGGTGGATATAATTACATGGTGCTAGCACCATGTAGAAATAGGATCAGAAAGGTTAAATGGTGTTTTCATAATGTCTATATCAGTAAAGCTGAATAAAAATGGTATTAAAAAATTACAGAAAGAATTAGAACAAGAAATGAAAAAGAGGACGATAGTGAGGGAAGGCGTAGGATTGCGTAAAGATAGTGAGAAATTTTTGAAAATAGTATTGGAAAAAAGAGAAGAAAATGGGAGTGATATTGTCACTTGTACATTAGATATGTTTAGTGAAATTCCAAATATTGAATTTAATGTTGGAAATATAATGGATGATTTGAAACTACATAATTGTATTAGCAGTAATAGTACAGTATTTATTTCTGGCGAGGTGCAGGTTATATTGACTATAGATGGAATTGAGTATTTTAAGGAGAAGGAGATTCAAATGAAAGAAAATCAAAGAATTACGAATAATACCAATAATTTTTATGGAGAAGTTACCGGTGTACAAATTCAACAAGGTACGGTCAATTCTTCACAATCTCAATCAGTTAATCAAGGATTTGATTATGCTGAAGTGGCTGAAATCATTGAAAAGATAAAAAAATATGATTCTTTTTTGGATGATGAGTATGGAGAAAATGCTTTGGAAATACGAAATAAAATTGACGAAATAGAGGATTTAGTGCAAAAAAAAGAAAATCCCAGTAGAATAAAGACTTTACTAAGTGATATTAAAAACTTGTCTATAGGTGTGACAGGTAGTTTAATTGCTTCTGGTATTGTTACTCTTTTGAGTAGAGTGTAGGAGGCATATATGGGTGGTATAGTAATTGAGCTTCAAAGAGAGGCATTAGATGAAAAAAATTCTATTGAATCATTGATACGAAAAGCATATCTTGTTGCTAAAAAATTAAAATTAAAAGAATTTGAAGAATGGCTTAATCAAGAGCAAAATGGCTACAAAAAGGAGATTCCAGAATATCGAAATATTACGGGAGAAATAAAAGCATGGAATCCATATCATGGCTGGATTCCAATGATATTATCTGCAAAAGTAGCAGATATAGTTTCAAGAAGGCCCATTCCAAACTCAATATCTTCTCTTTTAGATGTATACAATTCTAGTGAAGATAGAGTCGCTTTTTCGGTAAATGGGGCAATGACAGAATTTTTTAATAACAGTACAGATTTTATGCCAACAAAATATGCGTTTTTTGTTTCAAAAAGTGAGTTATATAGAATTATGAGTACTGTTAGAAATAAAATATTGGATTGGGCATTACTCCTTGAAGAAAATGGAATAGTTGGGAATGAGATGACTTTTACTGATGTAGAAAAACAGATAGCAATAGATACACCGGTAATCAATAATTACATTAACAATTTTTATTCTAAGGTGTCAGATGTTGATATGAAACAAGGATAGTATATTCGTGATACCCGTATGATACCTGTTTGGTTGGAAATTGTGAATAAGGCATGAAATATGGATATTATGAATATTAAAATAGCCCAAAAGCAATCAAATATTTAATGATTATATTATAGTTGCAGGGAGTTTGAATAACGGATTAAAATGCCGAAAGCCTGTATTTATGCGGGCTTCCGGCATTTGTTTTATCAAATGGCTCTAGTTTGGCTCTATTTGTGGGGAGAGTAATTGATGCAAATGTAATTATTCAGAAGAATGAAAAGGAAAAAATGATATGAAGAAATGCAAACTTCTTTTATTTGATTTAGACGGAACTTTATTACAGAGTGACAAAACAATATCAACCAGAACATTATCAGCTCTAAAAAAATGCAGGGGAAATGATATATTGATAGGTGTTTCCACCTCCAGAAGTGAGCAAAACTCTTTGGTATTTTTAAATGAATTGATGCCCGATATTTTAATATCGAGTGGAGGGGCATTAGTAAAATACAAAACAGAATATATTTATAGGGCAGAATTTTCCGAAGAAGAAACGAATGTGATGATTGACATGGCAAGAAATATTTGTGGAAATGATTGCGAAATTACGATAGATACAATAGATGCACATTATTGGAATTATAAAATAGATCCTAAGAAGTTAGATAAGAGTTGGGGAGATAGTATTTATACAGATTTTTCAGATTTTAACGAATGTTCATTAAAAATGTGTGTCGAGATATTTAATCAAGATAAGGCAGATAAGCTGGCTCGAAGTCTCTCTGATTGTGATTGTATTCGTTTCTCTGATGGATTTTGGTACAAGTTTACAAAAAAGAATGTGACGAAAGAAAACGCAATTATGAAGATTACGGAAGTATGTGGATTTAGTACAGATTCAATTATTGCATTTGGAGATGATTATGCAGATATCGGAATGCTTGAATTATGTGGAACAGGTGTTGCAATGGGGAATGCGATTGATGAGGTAAAAGAGAGAGCGGATATTGTAATTGGTTCAAATGACGAAGAGGGAATTGCGGATTTTATTGAGAATGAAATATTATAGATATGTACATGGAGAGGAAATATGGTGGAAGTAAGATTTTATGATACAGTTAATGACGAACTATTGAAATTTGCAGTAATTATCTCACAGAGTAACGGCAAGTGGGTATTTTGCAAGCATAAAGAAAGAGATACATATGAAGTGCCGGGAGGGCATAGAGAAGATGGGGAGGATATTTTTGAAACAGCTAAAAGGGAGTTGCAGGAAGAGACTGGAGCTATCAAATTTGAGATAAAACCAATATGCGTATATTCGGTGACAGGTAAAACTAGAGTAAATGATACCGGTGAAGAAACGTTTGGACTGCTTTGTTTTGCAGAGATAACTGAATTTGCGAAAGAATTACATAGCGAAATGGAGAAAGTTGTGCTTATGAATGAGTTGCCTGAGAACTGGACATATCCGTTGATACAGCCGAAATTGATAGAAAATAAAGAGAACCTAAAATTATATTGACTTATATAGATGGACGATATATACTATAGG
>JAUUNJ010000365.1 GCA_030844625.1 Roseburia sp.
TTGCTTCATGTTCCATGTCAGCCACAACGCACCCGACGGTAAGTCCTAAATATCTGTGTACCTGACCCATCCATTCCGCATCTCGAGTAGCCAGATATTCATTAACGGTTACGATATGAACACCCTTGCCTTCCAACGCATTAAGATATGCCGGAAGTAAACAGGTCTGTGTCTTACCTTCACCTGTTTTCATCTCTGCAATACGCCCCTGATGTAATATGATACCACCCATCAGCTGACAAGAATAATGTTCCGTTCCAAGAATTCTTCTGGTAGCTTCTCTAACCAGGGCAAAAGCCTCAGGGAGTAAGTCATCCAAAGTCTCTCCATTGTTTAACCTTTCCTTAAATTCAGTTGTTTTTGCCTTCATCTGATCTTCACTTAATTTTTCCATTTCAGGTTTTAAGTTCAAAATCTTCTCAACTGTTTTTTCATGTCTTTTTAATTCACGCTCACTGTGTGTTCCTATAATTTTGCTAATTACGCTCATGGTAATCTCCTAATCTCGTATTTGTCATATTCCGGTTCAGTGATTCTCCCCTCTTATGTAAATAAAATCCCACATATCCAGAGCAATCATTTATTTCTCTTTCCCATCATGACACATCATTGTTTATAATACCATTTTAGTGGCGTTAATTCAATAACAGCCGGTGTAATAATTTTGTAAATAAATTGTTAACGTGCAAGTATAAAAAAGAAATATGCACAACACATTTGTTTTACAGACCTTCATAGGCATTTTTGCTTGCAAAAATAAATATCATGCAGTCCTGTAAAAGAAACGCTTCGACATTTGGAATTTATGCCTTGTCATGTTCACAAAAACACAAGCCTATGGTGCAACAGCACCATAGGCTTGTGTCTTTCACTTATATTTAATCAAATTCAGGTTCTATCAGGCCATATGTATTATTTTTACGCTTATAAACAACGTTTACTTCATCTGTATCTGCATTAAGAAATACAAAGAAATTATGTCCAAGAAGTTCCATCTGTACACACGCTTCTTCAGGATCCATAGGCTTTATTCCGAACCTCTTCGTCCGGACGATCTTTACGGACTCCTCTTCATCCTCTTCGTAATCTGAATCAATAAACGCTGCTGTAAAATTATCTTTAGAAACTTTTTTCTTGTTCACTAACTTATTTTTATATTTTACAAGCTGACGTTCAATTGTTTCCTCTACCATATCAATTGATGCATACATATCCTCACTGACTTCTTCAGCTCTGATAATATTACCTTTGACTGGAATTGTTACCTCCACTTTCTGTTCGTTCCTGTTAACACTTAAAGTAACGTCCACTCTGGTCTCTTTTGCAAAGTATTTGTCAAGCTTTCCAAGTTTTTCCTCAACTGCACTTCGAATACCTTCTGTTACTTCAATGTTTTTTCCGAATATTTTAATTTTCATGGTACCACTTCCTTTCGTTAACTAGTACTTAAATTATACCATACCGAAACCATATTCCACAAGAAGAAACACAGTTTTTTCAATAATTAAAATTTTAACTATCTTTTTTATATAATTTGCACAATTTTATCTTTTCGACCCCATTTGACATAACAGTTCTCCAAAAAAGTTATTAACATATTTTTTTTGCAAAAACACGTGAAAAAATAGGTTATTAACTAAGTTATTAACATTATCAACCCGTTTTTATACTTTTTTATGTTAATCTTTGTCGAATAATGAAAAGAACAGACGTTTTGTTAACATGTCCTAAATTTGTGCAATTTTGACAGAAACTCTTGACATATGACGATTTACATACCACTTCCAAACATTAAAATAAGCAGAAACTCGCAAAGCGAATTTCTGCCTGTTTCATTCATTTGTTATTAATTAATAATTCTTCTTGCTGCGCAAGGTGAACCCATTCCACTAATTATAATACCTGTTTCTTCTGTAGATGCGTGAATAATCTGACCGCCGCCTATGTATATTGCCACATGGCTAATTGTGGAACCACCATATTTATAGAACAATAAATCACCCGGCTGTAAATTACTCAACGAAACCGCTGTTCCATTATATACCTGAGTATATGATGATCTGTTAAGTCCATATCCAAAATGAGCATATACTGACATTGTAAATCCTGAGCAGTCTGTTCCATTGGTCAAACTTGATCCTCCATAAACATACGGATTGCCAAGGAACTGCTTTGCATAAGCAACTACTGCAGAACCGCCTCCTGAACTGCTGCTGGAACTACTTGAGCTGCTTGAACTGCTTGATTTACTTGAACTACTTGAGCTACTTGAACTGCTAGAGTTACTTGAACTGCTTGAACTACTATAGTTACTTGAACTACTTGAGCTGCCCAGATCTGTATTTTCATTTGTATCTGTGTCTTGGTTCTTTCTCTGCTCTTCTTCAATTGCCGCCTGTCTCTCTGCTTCTTCCAGTGCTTTCTGGCGCTTAATCATCGCCTTTTCCTCTTTAATTGTAATAGCTGTATCCATATCAATACTAACCTTTACAAATTCGGCTGAAACCCAGCCACTGACACCGGCTTTTATTTTTAATTTAACCCATTTACCATCTTTGCTAAATTTCTTTATAACGTAGTTTTCATTATGGTATACATTTGTGACAACTTTGGAATCTGTTGTTGATTTTTCTCTTACATGAACACCTGTGTCTTTGATATTGGCAAATACATATCCATCATCCAAAGCGTGCTCTCCAGCTTCACTACCAGTCACAAAATACTCTGCCTTAATATAGCCTGTACAATTACCGGAAACAATCTTATACCATCCGTTTGATGTAGTTTCCAATATTCTGGCACCGCAATTGTTATATATTTTTCCTACAATTTTTGAATTGGTGTTTGATTTTTTACGAACATTTACATATCCTTCTTCACCGCCATTAACTTTTGCAATGGCAATATCTTCAAAATACTCATCCTCTTTGCTCGACTTCGTATTACTTGCGTTTGTCTTTGTTGTGGATGTTGCAGTTGCCGTTGCTTTGTTTTCCGCTTCTTTCGGTAAAAATGAAGATATATCTTCCGTTGAACCAGCATTAGCGAAGTATTCTTCTATCGCTACTGTGGCACCGGCGCTTGGAATCGCTGTATCCAATTCATCTGCAAACAATGGCTGACTTAGCGCTGCAGCAAAAACCAATGCACATGCACCGCCCGCAATTTTCTTTCCATAATTGTGCTTCATATTATTATTAGCCTCCGTTATTTGATATTACTTTTTAATATCGCTATTTTATTATGATGTAATTTTCAGTCCAATATAAATTGTTACAATTTTATTACAATTATATCAATGGTTTATTTGTTTGTCAACAACTATATACTATATTATGTAAATCCATTTGTGTATATTTTGTGAACATTAATTGTCATATGGTGTTTATTGAAATTTTACTCATA
>JAUUNJ010000366.1 GCA_030844625.1 Roseburia sp.
GGAACTAATACCATAATCAAAATGCCCACAAACATAAGCATCATCGGCATCATTAATTTGCTGGAAGCCTGTTCTCCTTTAATTTTTACCTGTTGTCTTTTCGCTCCCCAAACTTCTTTACTCTGCTGTTGTAAAGCCATAATCAACTCACTGTTTCCCTGCGTTATTCCTTGAATAATTGTAGTTGAAAATTTTTTAATCTCTGGAATCATACATCTTTTTCCAAATTCATGGTATGCATCTATTTCTGACATTCCATTTTCGATATCAACAACTGCCTGCTGCATCTCTAAATATATGGATGATTTTCCACCATATGCCGTCTGCTCCCATGCCTCTTTCAGTATCATTCCTGCATTTGTTAACAAAGCCAACTTAGATACTACTTCCGAAAAATCGCTTAACATTTCCTGAGATCGATTCTCCATTTTTTTATTTGTCGCTTGTCCAAAATAATAATAAGTTACTCCAACCAAAACAAACATAGCAAACATTATCATCATATCTCTGGTAAAACCATAAATTATAAAGGAAAATATAAGCACTAGATATGTAAGCGTTATTTTTTGGGCATATACAACCCTCAAAAAATAATCTGCATATTTCTCACCATACAAAATTTCTGCCTGCTGTCTCAATTTTCTGTCTGCTCTGGAATGATATTTGTAATTAATGGTTTCCATAATCTCATAACCAACAAAATATATTTCTTTCAGCATAAAATCTTTTTCATTTATTGGTTCAAACAGTGGTGCATTTTTCTTCCCCTTAACAAAGAAAAACATCCATACCAGTAATAACATATATCCTATCAATATCATTACTATATCTGTCAGCGTAATATCCATAGCACAAATCTCCTATATTTTTATATCCATCAATTCTTTACACAGCCAATATGCCGCAGCAAATATGGCAATTGCCACCGTTGTAGACGCTATACCGGCAGGTGTAACAAAATTATCTGCAAAATCCGCACCCATCATTTTGATTAAAGCAATTAGTACAATAGGCATAAAAATCATTATATTCTGTTCCATCTTGTTAGATGCCAGCATTGTGTCTATTTCATCCTCAATCTCCATTTTTTCGGTTATAATATTGTAAGTATTTCTAATAACGTCTTTTATGTTTCCACCTTTTCTATAACTGATTCTAAATACATTTGCAAAACTTATAATGTCGTCAATTCCACTTCTCGTTCCTAAATCTTCTAACATATCTTCTATGTCTACATTATTTTGCATACCGGAAATAATAACCGCCAGTTCGTTTATAATAAAAGATGAACTATCATACTGTAACTGTAAATCGTTATAAACTGTAAGAAATGAATCCGGCACATTTTTTCCTGCGCCCAATGCTGTATTTAACGAATCCAACATATCTCTAAATTGAAATCTCAACATTCTTACTCTTTTTTCTATTATTTGTCTTTGTCTCATCGGAACAAATTTTCTGCCTACAAACAATCCCACGATGGTAGGAATAGTAATATTTATCACAAACGTAACCGTAGTCGGATTTCCATATTCGTCTTTACCAATTCCTCCATAAAACAAGTACCCTACAGCTGCCCCCACAATAAATGCCAATAAAAAATACAGTATCTTTTCTAGCGGTTTCATATAATAAACCTTATAATTTAATACCGGCGTATTGGTTGCAGACATATAATATTGGGGTTCCAAATCTTTCTTTTTTTTCTTCTTTGACATTTCTCTACCTCTATATCTCTACCTTGATTCCTGAAAGCTGCAGCTTCATTGTATTCTGCATCTTGTTCTTAGTTCTCACCAGATGTCCTGACACTTTTTCCAGTGTACTGTTCTCATCTTCTTCAAACACATACAGTGGATTCAATTTTATCTGTCCATTCTCATATCCAAGTACTTCTGTAATCTCCATAGTCTTTCTGGATTTATCACGAAGCCTTGATAAGTGAATCATAATATCAAGAGCTGAACCAATCTGCTGCCTGATAGCTTCAAGCGGCAAACCGTCTGCGCCCTGAAGCACCATTGTCTCCAGACGGCTTAACATATCGTGGGTACTGTTGCCATGTCCTGTTGACAGGGAACCATCGTGACCGGTGTTCATAGCCTGAAGCATATCCAACGCCTCACCACCACGGACTTCTCCAACAACAATCCGCTCCGGTCTCATACGAAGGGATGACTTAATCAAATCTCTGATAGTTATCTCTCCGGCACCTGCCGCATTAGCATTTCTTGTCTCCAGACTTACCAGATTGTCCACTCCTTTAATCTGTAACTCTGCCGAATCTTCTATTGTTATGACTCGTTCGTCATGAGGAATATAATTTGACAAAGCATTTAAAAAAGTGGTCTTACCGGAACCTGTACCCCCACACACGAATATGTTATATTTCGCTTTTACTAAAAGCTCCAGCTTATCTGCTATTTCCTGTGTCAGAGAACCATATGAAATCAGCTTTTCAATTGTCATAGGATCCTTAGAAAACTTACGAATTGTCATTGTCGGACCACAGAGAGCAATTGGCGGCAATACTACGTTCACACGGGAACCATCCTGAAGTCTTGTATCACAAATAGGATTTGCCTGATTGACTTCCCTTCCTGCCTGTCCAACAATTCTCTGAATAATGTCTTCCAGTCTTCTCTGGCTTTCAAAATGCTGATCCATCTGTATCAATCGTCCGCTTTTTTCTATAAAAATATGATCCGGACCATTAATCATCACTTCTGTAATATTTTCATCATTCATAATGGTGTCCAGCAATCCCAGACCTCTTATGGAACTATACACTTTCTGAACTACGTCTAGTTTTTTTTCTATCGGGAAATAAATATTACTTGTTTTCTCAGCTACGATTTCTTCTATCTTTTCTTCCAGTTCCTCATCCGACATCTGGCTTAATGGTAAATATTCAGTTACATATTTCTTGATCTCTGCTATGAGTTTTTCTTCAAATATTTCATCCATAAGTTTTCCCTTTTTACTATATAATCTTATCCAGAATACTCATTGACATAATCTGACTTAACACCTGCTTTGTTGTGGCATGTTCATATTTTGGTATGCCACCAATTTCATTGATATCCAAACCGGTTACCGTCTTACAGGTCTTATTACTGAACTTGTTATAGATAAGATTTGCTTTTTCGATTCTGAACTTTTCATCCTGTTCTCCAATAACAGTGATTGAGTTGTATGCCCTTTCTAATTTTGAATTGGATATCTCACTTCCATCGGATACAACAATCACTTCATCAGCTTTCTCCCAAAGCATCTTTCCCATATCATCAAAATAAAAGCCGGCATCAATCACCACATACTGATATCCGCAAGATTCAATTTCATCTAAAAGTTCACTTATCTCTTCCACTTTTAGTTCCAACATGTCCAATGC
>JAUUNJ010000367.1 GCA_030844625.1 Roseburia sp.
TATTAAAAGGATAAGTAGATTGTCAAAGCGTATGTCGAATTTAGAGCCGGATATAGAAATACCAGTTAAGACTTCTGATGAGATAGGAGAACTTAGTAAAGATATTAATCATTTGTACAAGGAATTAAAGGGAACAATAGATACATTAAATAGAGAAATAGATAAATATTCAGGTGCAGAAAACCAAAAAATAGGATTTTTGAGAACTGTATCACATGAATTGAAAACGCCTTTGGCGGCTGCAAATGCGTTAATTGAAGGTATGATATGTGAAATACCGCCATATAATACGAACCCAAAGAAGTATTTGTTGGAATGTAAAGAATTCTTAGAAAAGGCTTCTTTACTTATAAAAGAATCTCTGTCTTTATCTCAGGCAGAGTATGCAGAAAAAGAAGCTGAGTGTAATGTGAAAGATATTATTTTAGAAGTTGTTTCAGATTATCAAATGATTTTACGTTCAAAACAGATTAGTTATGAGGAAACAGTTTTAGAACATATTTCATTTACAACAAGGAAAGGTATTTTTAAAAAAGCAATTTCGAATATTATTTCAAATGCGGTGAATTATACTCCTGAAAACGGAAGTATTAGAATTTATTATAATACGGAAAAAAGTGCTTTAATTATAGAAAATTCATGTGTTCCTATATCACAAAGTGAACTAGAATGCATTTTTAAACCATTTTATTCAGGACAAAATGATAATGAGATGTCGAATGGATTAGGGCTATCTATTGTGAAGCAATTATTTGAGTTGCTACATATTAATTATGAGTTTATACCAACACAGGATAATAAAGGGATGCAATTTATTGTTGAAATTGTAAATAGGAGAGTGGATTAAGAGGTAGTACTTTTAGCAGTTAATGTATTATTGAAATCTTAAAGTTATGATATTTATAAAGATATATGTTATGTAGAAAATAAAAGATGTCTACGGTTTCAGAGGTTTGGCATAGCATTATGAAACAAAGCATTACTGTGTATCCACAGGAGAAGGTTATTGTTGTGATTCAGTCGAGTTTGACTAATAGGGGATTAGGGTATGAAGATGTGGTACAGTATTGTAGAGATTTGACAAAAAAACTGTAGAAATTTGGAGAAGAATGACATTGATGTTTTAAATGGAAAATGTTAGTATGTAGAGGTAAGGGGGACGAGTGATAATTCTTGAGATGGAAAATTATAGTAGTGTTATTGTATCCCCTTGCAGTTGCAGGGGGATTTTTAGCATTATTGATTTACGAAAATTAATAATGTAGGATATATTATTTCGGGTGATTATGAATATTTAAATACACTATCAGACGTAGATTTTGAAAAATATTCCCTTATCAGAAATTAGCACAACTAATAATTGAAAAACTAGTCATAATGAAAATCTATATAGCGGGACATTTGCAATAGAGGATAAGTATAAATTACCTGTTGTTAAAGGGAGTGAACGTATACAATATGACAAAAGAACGAAGGAATACATACTTCGTTTAATCCCCTAAAACTAATTGTTAGATTAAAAAATATTAGAATGGAGAAGAAAAATATGGAAATAATTGCTCCAATAAATGCAATTGTATCTTGGGAAGGATATGAAATACAAGGTCATATTGCTTTGTATGTTGCGTTAGAAAAAATTAAAGAAAACATTATATCTGGAAATGCAAATGACTTATGGAGCTTAGAAATAGAGGGTAAAGAAGATTTTTCGTTTTTATATGATGGAAGATATGTTTCTTTACATCAGGTTAAATCAGGAAAAGTAGATTTAAAGAAAAATGATAAATTTGCTTTTATTGCAGAATTATTGCAGGATGAAGCTCAATATGGTTATTTCCATATCAATAGTACACAGCAAATACCAGTAGATTTCATAGATGTTGCATTAGAATATATTAGTGATTTAAAAACAAAACTTGAAAATCCTATTTGTAATAAAGGTGATGTTTCTAAAGAAAATGAAGAAGACTATATTATTATTGAGAATATTAAACCTCAGACAGAAAAAGCATCATTATATCAAATTTTAAATCATACTTGTGAAAATAATAAATCAAAAAGTAATGTGCAAAGAGTAATCGGTGAACTGAAGGTAGAATTGGGGAAATATGAATCATTAATAAAAGAAAAACGAGATGAATTTATTCTTGTAAATACAAATAAAAACAAAGATGAAGTGTTTTTGAAAGAATGGCAAGAAAAGTTTGACGATTCTAAACAAGTTTATTCAAAAAGTGCGCAATTAATAGGAGATATATTAATGACATTGCATCCAGATTGGTCATTTGTTGATAATGATTACTGCGAATTTGTATATGTACAATTATATGCAATGTTAAAGGAACATGTTTCTGATTTTTTTATTGATAATAATAAGAAGAATGGAAAATGCTTAATTTCTTTTGAAAAGATATGTAATACAATAGAGCGTAATTATACAGAGAAACTAGAAACATTGTCGTATAAATATTTCATTATTTCTTCTTCAATTAGTGATGTGTATCTTGAATATCTTGAAAATGATTGTGAAATGGAAAGTTGTAGTTCGTGCGAAAAAAGTGATGAGTGTAACTTATTTAGGTTAATGAACGAGCTGTTAATAAAGAATAAAGGAGAAAAAGAAAGACTTCTTTTTAATTTATTGCTTGAAAGACCAGAAAAAATTAATAATTTACCTTCCGATGAACTTATCCGAGTGCAACTTATTGAAATGTTTAAAGAAATAAGTTCTTTGTCGATTGGTAAAAAAGAAATTGTGCAGACAATGTCACAGGATGGCGTTAAATACAGATTATCACTTGATGAAAGTCGAGATATAAAACGCTTGCAAAAGAAAATACAGAAAGGGATAGAACAATCGGAGGATAAATCGCTTCTGTATGAGTGCAATGTATTGATTACAGAACAATTGAATGAAAAATATTTTAAAATCGATGGTTCTAGTGTATGCGTTTTGGAGCAGCAGCAGTTAGATGAAATTAAGTCTATTACAGGAAAAGAGGTTATTGATAATGAAAATTATAACTGTTACAAGCCGAATGTGATTAGATTGATAAATGCAGAACAAGCCAAGGGAGAATTGAATAAATGAATGAGTTGATACAAATGGTTTTTGATGATTATGGATATGTAAAAAGATGGGATTGCGAAAATACTGTTTTTTATATGAATGAAAATAAAGATATTGCAAATTACTTTTTGGTTAATTATATTGATGCGACATCTGAAGGTGAAAGCGGGGATTCTATATTAGAAAAGCTTAAAGCCTTAGAAAATAATTATATTGATGAAATTGCGGAAAAAAATATAAGGAAAAAGATATTGGAATTGTTGGAAAATACGGTGCACAGGTTCAGAAACTTCTGAAAGCTG
>JAUUNJ010000368.1 GCA_030844625.1 Roseburia sp.
GGACATTACTTCATAACATACATCCCTGCTCTCTCTTCCTATTACAATAAATCCAATAATCCATGCCACATAGGCAAGGACATAAACAATCATCATAGGAGCCACAAATGGTAACTGTCGGTCTATGAAGATACTGAAATCATAATGATGCATCTCCGATGTAATCATTCTGCTTCCCCAATATACAAGACAGTTGAAAAGAAGACTGAATGCTATTGGGAAAAATGCATATTTAGGTAATATCCTGTAAATTTTATTCAAAACTGACAATCCCTTTCACTTTTGTAATGTATATCCAAAAAATTGTACTACTCGAAATAGTACGCTTTTCATTTTAATATCACTATCAGCATATGTCAACAACAAATAATGGGAGAAACACCTTGAAAGGTATCTCTCCCATTATCATGTCATTCTTTTATTCAAAGTATATTTCTTACTGTTTATTTCTTCTTAGATTTTTTTGCACTTTTCATAACTGTACTGTATACGCCATTATACGTTGTTTTTCCTGCTTTAAGATAAGCTCTGACCTTCACATAATATGTTTTCTTTTTTGAAAGCTTCTTTATCTTTAATTTTAAGTTTTTATTTCCTTTGACCGTATAGCTTCCTACAACATTTTTCATTTTCTTGTCGGTGGCTATCTTAATATTATAGCCTGTACATCTTGGAACTGCTTTCCATTTTACTCTTAATCTCTTAAAGCCACTATATCTCGTAAGAGAACTTAATTTTGCTTTTGCAGGTCTGGTGTAAGTTGTCTTTTTTGTGCAGGCAGTTGATTTATAAGTCTTTCCATCCGCTTTCAGATACGCCTTGACCCTGAATTTGTATTTTGTGGCTGAGGTAAGTTTTTTTACTTTATACGTAACTTTTGAAGAATTGCTGATTGTTTTTATTGCTTCATATTTTTTCTTTGTATAATTATATTGATATATAATATACCCTGTTACGTCCTGAACTTTTGTCCATGATAATTTAACATACGTAGTCTTTGACGCCGCAATCTTAAATCCTGTTACCTTACGCAGAGTTATAGTAAACTGAAGTTTCTGCTCATCTTTACAGTTATTAATACCCGAAATATATACTGTTGCCGTTCCCGGATTTTTGTTGTCAGAGTAACTCAACGTATAATTCACACCTTCAACTAATTCCTGTTCCTTATATGTGACCGTCACCTTTGGAAGTCTTCTTGTTCCATTATATTTATAAGAATCTTTAGACAAAGTACATACAAATGCATTTACATTATATGTTCCTGTCAGCATATTTTTACTCACATCTATAGGACTCAGTTCATCCGTGGAAAAATATCTGACTCCCCATTGATAGTAGGTTCCCATTACCACAGGACTGTTGATTGTATATGTGCCTAAGCGAAAGCCCTCTGCCAATGCTGCTTTTATATTTTCTTGGGTTGTATAATTCACAGTTCCCTTAAAACTTATACCTTCTGCTGCACAATTATGTGCTTTCTCAATTGCCTCCTCATCCAGAATTGTACTTAAAAACCATGTTTTCAGGTTGCTGTCTATTGATTTAATTTTCTTTAAATATGAGGATGTAAATGATGAAATTGTAACACAATCCTGTACTTCCGCATCTACAATAGGTTTTACTATTTCATTTTCAAAATATGTGGTGTAATTACCATCATCTGTATTCTTAATTTCAATCTGCCAGTTTATGTTTAATCCTTCACTTTTACACTTTTTTATTAATTGTAAAATCTGCTCCAAAGTGACTATTTTTAAATTTTTGTAGGATTCTATCCCATTCCCCTTTGTATAAGAATATTGTAATATCTGACTATATGTCAGTTCTGAAATTTTCTTATCTACTCCCATTGTGTTGACAAGAGAGTCATCATGAGATATTACCCATGTGGCATTTCCATAAGCATCCGCCTTACTTCTTCTCACGTCTAATTCAATAGTGGTAAATCCTGCCGCCACGGCTTTCTCAAAGGCAGGCAGCGAATTTGCCGGAGCATATCCCGAATACCCTCTGTGTGCTATCAGGTAATAGGCTTCCGGATCAACTGTTGTTGGCTCTTCCGTTGTTGGCTCTTCCGTTGTCGGCTCTTCCGTTGTCGGCTCTGTTGCCTGTTCTTCTGTTACGGTCTCCTGCGTTGCGGGTTTCTCTGTTATCAGCTCTCCTGTTACAGGTTCCTGCGTTGCTGCCTCCCGGGTAATCATCTCCTCTGTTTCACTTTCTTCCGTTATCAACTGGTCTGCATTCACTGATACAGGATTGTATGTATAACCACCTGCCATTGAAACCATAAGTACAACAGATAGAAATTTTGCCCAAAATTTAATTACTTTGTTATTTGTTTTCATCTCCATTCTTCCATCTCCTTATATACGATTAAACATTATAACACTATTTTATTTTTTTTGCATCTAATCATTCTACATTGGAATATTGAGGAAAGAATGTAGAACAAGATAAAAAATAGATTGAAATTAAATAAAAAATAGTTTATTCTACTTATAGAATTCCATACGACTGGCGGATGAGTGGATATAACCACAGGGAGTATGGATGTGTGTAGTCGACCGCCTGGGCAGCCATCTAGGTTTTCCGGGTGGTCTTTTTCATTCACGTTATAACAACGTGTCTTACCAACTTTATATTTATACAAAGAAAAGGAGATTTTAAAATGCAAATGTTGTCACTTGAAAATGAATTGAAAGAAAATTCATATCCCGGCAGAGGAATTGTAATTGGCAAATCCCCTGACGGAAAGTATGCAGTAACAGCCTACTTTATTATGGGCAGAAGTGAAAACAGCAGAAACAGAGTTTTTGTTGAGGAAGGTGAAGGAATTCGTACACAGGCTTTCGACCCTTCAAAATTAGTTGACCCAAGTCTTATTATTTATGCTCCTGTCAAAGTTCTGGGAAACAAGACCATTGTTACAAATGGTGACCAGACAGATACAATCTATGAATTAATGGACAAACAGCAGACCTTTGAACAGTCCCTTAGAACAAGGGAATTCGAACCTGACGCCCCAAATTATACGCCAAGAATTTCAGGTATTATGCATATTGAAAATGGTGATTATAATTATGCAATGTCCATCTTAAAGAGCAACAACGGAAATCCTGACGCATGCAACAGATATACATTTGCTTACAGCAATCCTGTAAACGGAGAGGGGCATTTTATCCACACTTACAAGTGTGACGGAAATCCTCTTCCAAGTTTCGAAGGGGAACCTAAATTAGTTCCTATCATGGATGACATGGATGCATTTTCGGATATGCTCTGGAACAGCTTAAATGAAGATAACAAGGTTTCTTTATTTGTAAGATATATTGATATTGCCACCGGAGAATATAGA